>JANNFW010000205.1:0-13371 GCA_031380235.1 Rhodoferax sp.
AGCAACGCAAGCCAAGCCACCAATGCAGGCACGATGCTCCCCACAAAAGCGGCCGTGCGCTGGCTGTCACTCATGCCGCGCAGCGTCATCGCAAACCCCCAGTGCAGCGCACCGACAAAACTCAAAATTGCCGCTCCATAAGCCAACAATGCGGCATTGAACCATGGGGCGTCTGCATCCAGAAAATTAGCGCCTACCGTCGCGAGGCTCAAACCAATGAAGGGCAGCAAGCCGCCATAACCCAGCCAGACGACTGCGCTGGGCGGGGTCTGAACCCCTGTTGAACTCATGCGCTGTGCGCCTGCAACTGCGCCAACGTTACAAACTCAAGCGCCCGCGCATGCGTGCTGGCGAGCACCACGGGTGGCGCAACGCCGGCCTTCAGCGCCTCTTGCCAGCGCAAGGCACACAAACACCAGCGGTCATCCGGTTTGAGACCCGCAAACCGATGCTCGGGCCGGGGGGTGATGAGGTCATTGCCTTGCTGCAGCGAGTACGCCAGAAATGCTGACGTGACCCGGGCGCAGATGACGTGGGTGCCCGCGTCTTCTTCATCGGTGTTGCAGCAGCCATCCCGGAAGTAGCCAGTGAGCGGATCGTACGAGCAAGGCACCAGCGCGGTGCCCAAGACATTCAAGGTTTGAGCTGATTTAGGCGATGTAGACAAAGTGAGAGGGGGTTGTTTCGAAAAGCATGCATGATGCTTCAAAACCCACACAAACAGCCAGGCGCGTCCTCAAAGTCCTTGCGTTTGCACGTGATGGCCCCTCGCCGAGGAGCGACCATGGCAATCTGCTTTTGATTGCACACGGCTTTCCTCGGCTGCCACAACGCGAGCCGCGTTGTTCAGAGCTTTAGCCGCGCTCACCTGTGGGGGGCAACGTGCCGGCCATGCGCGCATGAAAATACTCGGCCTTGACAGCTTCACGGGTCAGTGCACTCGGTGCCGATGCAACGCGAGCTTCTTGGCCCTCACCTGTTGGCTGCAAGGTGCCTGCCATACGTGCAGCGAAGTAGTCAGCCTGAACGGCCGCACGGGTCAGCGTGCTCGTTGAAGGTTTGATATAGCTGATTTGCCCCTCACCATTTGCGGGTAGCGTGCCGTTGGCGCGGGCTTCGGCGTAGGCAGCGCGAACCTGGTCACGGCTCAAAGCACCCATGTCGCCTGAGAATGCTGCCGATGACATTGCCAGCAGAGCGGCGGTCAGGGCAAATGAAGCGACGGATTTAACGTTTGTGTGGGTCATGATAAAACTCCAAAAATAAATAAAGTAGATGAAACCAATCAGGCCGCTTGTCTGGTGCTTGATGCATCCATCATTGCGGTCTGACTGTCAATTCGCGGCGCAAGCCCAATTGGTTACAGCCTCGCAGAAAAATAATTGGCACACGCTGGTTGCCGCTGAAAAGGCACTGCCACTCAACCGGCTATCTGGACGTAAGGCACCACACCCCGAATAGACTAAGCTGCTGTATTAGCGGATGGAAGCGAAAAAATATTTCGATGACCCTGTAACCAAACGCACCCATGGAACGAATACTGCAAGAGAACACGGCATTGATCCGGATGCAAGACGGCGAGCAGCGCCTGCGAGGCCTTCTGTTGAAGGGGCTGGCAGGCGACGCGCTGGCCTACCGCGAGTTCTTGAAGAGTTTGAGTGCGCATTTGCGTGCGTTTCTCAGACGCAGACTGTCATCTTTGCCAGACGAAATCGAGGATCTTGTGCAAGACACTTTATTGGCCATCCACAACCAGCGTCACACCTACCGGGAAGACTTGCCGGTGACCGCCTGGGTGAATGCCATTGCCCGATACAAGCTAATCGATCTTTTTCGCGGCAGGGCGGGGCGAGAAAATCTGCACGATCCCCTTGAGGACGACCTTGAAGTGTTTGCGACCAGTGATACCGACGCCGCAGATGCAAAGCGAGATGTGACCAAGTTGCTCGATCAGCTGCCTGACAACCAGCGCCTGCCACTGGTTCACACGAAACTCGAAGGCCTTTCCGTGGCAGAAGCGGCGCGGGCCACTGGCATGTCAGAGTCAGCGATCAAGGTGGGTGTTCACCGGGGTATGAAGGCGCTGGCCGCGTTAATGAAAGAAATACGATGAAGACTGATGACTTTATTTCGATGCTTTCCACCGGCGTAGCTCCCGTGGATCCCAAATTTGCCAGCAAGCGGTTCCAGATTGCGTTGGCCGGTGGCAGCGCGATGGCGCTTCTGGTGGTGGCTGCGCTGTACGGCATTAACCCGTATTTGCGCGACGCTGCCATGCTGCCCATGTTCTGGGCGAAGTTCGCGTTTCCGGCAGCGCTGTTGCTGGTAGGTCTGCTGCTGACCGCAAGGGTGTCGACCCCCGGCAGGCCTTGGAAGGCCAGTGCACAAAGTGTCATGCTGCCCCTCTTGGCGATGTTTCTTTTGGCAACCGTGGTGCTGCTGAATGCAGCACCGCAAGAGCGATTGCCCTTGGTCTTGGGCAAGACCTGGACGGTCTGCGCCGCCAGCATTGCGGTGGTGTCGTCGCCCGTGTTGCTGGCGGCTTTCTGGGCCGTGCGCGGAATGGCCCCCACTCAACTGCGGTTGGCGGGCGCATCGGCGGGCTTGTTGGCCGGGGGTTTAGGCGCGGTCATTTACGCCCTGCATTGCCCAGAGATGGCTGCACCGTTTATTGCAGTCTGGTACACAGCGGGTATTCTGTTAACCAGCGCATTGGGTGCGCTACTGGGGCCGCGGCTATTGCGCTGGTAGCTACTGCGCGTCGCGGCTACCCGCCAGCGACACTAGCGCGCGACCGTCGCCTCCGCAATCCCCGCCAAGGCCTTGCGCAGGTTCTCCACCACCGGGCACGCCGCTGCGCCGTGGCGTTGTGCCAAAAACGCCGGGTCGTTGTAGCCCACCCAGACTTGGGCTGACGCGTCCTCCCACACCAGCGCCTTGAGCGGCAGGTCGATGCCCGCCGTCTGAGCGCACTCCATCAAGGGCGTGCCGCCTTGCGGGTTGCCAAAAATCAGCAGCTCGGTGGGGCGCAGCGTTTTGCCGATCCGGGTCGCGCCAGCGCTGTGGTCGATGCGCGCAAACACGTTCAGGCCGCGCTGCTTGACGATGTCTTCAAGCTTGCTCATCGTGTCTTTGGCGCTGTGCGGGCTTTTGACTTCGATCAGACCGTCAGCGGCGCTGGCCAGCGTTGAGAAGGTGGCACAAGCGGCCAAAGCGACGGCCGCGACGGCTGCGAACGAGAGAGAGAACTTCATGATGCGCTCCTGTTGAATTATTAGAACCCTTTGGGTCGCAGTTGGGTCCGCCAACCTTACACCGACGTCACCTTTTGAGCTTATGTTTGTCAAATTTGCGCCAATACTGAAACTCATCTTCATGCACTTCAATGTCGATCTCTGAAATGCGCGACTGCAAGCGCTCTTGCACTTCGGCCACCGCTTGGTTGTAGACCAGCGGGCCGATCTCTTCCAGAATGAAGCCTAAGAGCGCCCCGGCAGCGATGTTGCCAATGCGCTCGTCCATGTTCTCCTGGAAATAGCGCTCGATCGAGGCGATGGCTTCTTTGCGGGCATCTTTGGAGATTTCGATGGTCATGAGTTGTCAATAAATATGCTATTATTTATATAGCTGTGTATGCAATTGATACGAGAGCTAGAGCAATAAAAGATTGAAAATTTAGTGGTTTTTGGCGTTTTAAAACAACAAATTAACTCTCAGGTTAATTATTCTGCCAATAATTCAGCCACACGAGCACGCAGCATCGGCAGCAAATCGAGATCAAACCAAGGGTTGCGCTTGAGCCATACATTATTGCGCGGGCTTGGGTGCGGCAGCGGCACCACGTTGGGCCAGTAATTTCGCCAAGTCTGCACGGTGTCGGTGAGCGAGCCGCGCTCGTTCGGCAAGTGGTGCGCCATCGCGTACTGGCCGATCACCAAGGTGAGTTGAATCTTTTTCAGGTGCGACATCAAAGGCACCCGCCAGGCCGACGCACATTCAGGCCGAGGCGGCAAGTCACCTGATTTGCCGGTGCCAGGGTAACAAAAACCCATCGGCAGCAGGGCGACCTGGCGCGCGTCGTAAAACTGCTCTGGCGTCAACCCCAGCCAGTCACGCAGACGCTCGCCGCTGGCATCGTCAAACGGCATCCCCGATGCATGCACTTTGCGCCCCGGTGCCTGGCCGACAATCAGCAAACGCGCGCTGGCATGCATTTGCAGCACCGGGCGTGGGCCCAGCGGCAGGTGGGCCGCGCACAGCGTGCAGGCACGCACTTGAGTGAGGAGGGCATGCAATGAAGTCACGTCGTTTGGCAGGCTCAGCCCACGTTTGGCTTCCAGCGCTTGAGCAGCAGCGCATTGCTCATCACGCTGACTGAGCTGAGCGCCATCGCCGCACCTGCGACCACCGGGTTCAGATAACCCAGCGCGGCCAGCGGTATGCCCGCCGCATTGAAGAAGAAGGCCCAAAACAGATTTTGTCGGATTTTGGCGACCGTGCGGCTGGAAATATCAAGCGCTGCAGCCACCAAGCCTGGGTCGCCGCGCATGAGGGTGATGCCTGCGGCGTGCATCGCGACATCGGTGCCGCCACCAACGTTGGCCATGGCCATGCCGACATCGGCGGCGGTCAGTGCGGGCGCATCATTCACGCCATCGCCGACCATCAAAACAATGTGGCCGCCTTGTTTCAACGCAACCACCTTTGCCGCCTTGTCGCCCGGCAGCACCTCGGCCATCACTTCGCCCTCTTCAGGCTTTAGCCCCAATCGACGCGCCATGGCGTCTGCGGCACCTCGGTTGTCACCCGAGATCATCACGAGCTTAATCCCGCGCGCGCGCAATGCAGCCAGCGCTTCTTTCGCGCCGGGCTTGGGTTCATCGGCAAACGCCATCAGCGCGACTAACTTCACGCCCCTGGCAGACCGCTCGGCCATCGCGGACACCGTAGCGCCTCCGGCTTGGAGCTCGGCAGCCTGAGCCGCCAGGGCGCTCATATCCACTTTCAGCTCGTCCATCCAACGCAGGCTGCCAATCAGGAAGCTGCACGAAAGGCCGTTCAATTCGACGTCACCTTCGGTGCCACGGCCGGGCACGGCACGCACTCCAGCAGGTGCCTCTACGCGCAAACCTTTGGCCTGGGCCGCGTTGACAACGGCGCGCGCCAGCGGGTGCTCGCTGCCGCTTTGCAGGCTGGCGGCGGCCTTCAGCAGTGCGGACTCATCGCCGCCCGGTGCAGCCAAAAACGCGGTCAACGTGGGCCGACCGACGGTCAACGTACCCGTCTTATCAAACGCCACCACATCCACCTTGTGCGCCAGTTCCAGCGCCTGGGCATCTTTGATCAAGATGCCGTATTTGGCCGCCACACCCGTGCCTGCCATGATCGCCGTGGGCGTGGCCAAGCCCAGCGCACACGGGCAGGCGATCACCAGCACAGCAACTGCGTGAATGAGCGCCAGCTCGAACGAATGCCCAGTGAGCCACCACGTCAGCACGGTGATCAACGCGATCACCAACACCACGGGCACGAACACCGCGCTGACCTGATCCACCAGCCGCTGAATCGGTGCCTTGGCGGCTTGCGCGTCTTCCACAAGGCGGATGATGCTGGCCAGCACCGTCTCACTGCCCACGGCGCGCACCCGCATCACCACGCGGCCATCACCGTTGATGGAACCCCCAGTGAGTTTGCCGCCCACGTCCTTCGCGACGGGCAGCGGCTCGCCTGTGAGCATGGACTCATCCACCTGCGTTTGACCCTCCAGCAGCGTGCCGTCCACCGGAAAACGCTCGCCGGGTTTGACGGCCAGCTTGTCGCCCACCAAGACTTCGGCGACGGGAACATCAACCTCACCGTCCAGTCCGATCAAATGCGCGGTTTCAGGCCGCAATGCATGCAGTGCACGAATCGCCGAGGTGGTCTGCCGCTTGGCGCGTGCCTCCAGCCATTTACCCAGCAACACCAGCGTGATGACGACGGCCGAGCCTTCAAAGTAAAGGTGCACCATGGTGTCAGGCGCCGCTGTCAACCACAGCCACATTGAGAGCGCCCAGCCCGCCGTCGTGCCAATCGCGACCAGCAGATCCATGTTGCCCGCGCGGGCCTTGATGGCACCCCAAGCCCCTTTGTAAAAACGCGCACCCAAAATGAATTGCACCGGAGTCGCCAGCAAAAACTGCCACAGCGCGGGCAGCATCCAGTGTTTGCCAAACACATCCGCAATCATTGGCAGCACCAGCGGAGCGGACAAGGCCAGCCCAATGCCTACGGGTAAGAAGCCCGCCCAGGGTGAGGCATCCGGTGCGTCAATCGCAGCGTCAGCGGCACGCGGCTCGTAGCCTGCATCACGCACCGCACGGCGCAGGCGTGCTTCCATATCTTGTGGGCGCAGGCGTGCGTCCATTTGATCCGACGGTGCCAAGGCAATACGCGCCGATTCGGTTGCGAGGTTAACGGTCGCGGAGTCAACGCCAGGCACTTTCTTCAGCGCCTTTTCCACGCGCGACACGCACGACGCGCAGGTCATGCCACCGATGCCGATGTCAATCGTCGCCGTACCGCCAGAACTTGAAATGGAGCTTGAAATTGCGCTCATAGACCTACATATGGTCGTTCAACACGCAAAAACAAGCTTGCGCCAGATCAAGACCATTCAAAGGAGTCACACCATGAGCCAACCGCTACATCAGACTTTCACGGTTACAGGCATGACCTGCGGCCACTGCGAGAAAGCCGTCACCCGTGCGGTCAAGCAGCTCGACCCACATGCGGAGGTCAACATTGACCGCGCGGCCAACAAGGTCGAGGTTGCGTCAACGCAGGCGCGCGAGGCACTTTCAAAAGCGATCGCTGAAGAGGGCTACGCGGTAGCGTGAAACTGAAGACACGCGCGTTCACGTTAGATCAGGCGAATTCCAGCCCGGTCAATGCCAGGCCCACGAGTCCCACCTGCACTTGATTGGCGGCAGACTCCGCCAGATGCCACAGAAAATCGCCCTGTGTCGCATCCTTCTCAGCGTTCAGCGCAGCGACAGCGGTAGCCAGTGTTGTCGCATCAGGTGCCACTTTGTTCACGGTCGTCAGCAGGTAGCTCGCAATTTGGGTATTGGTCGTACCGGGCTTGCCACCATTGGCCAAGTCACCCCAAATATCAAGACGCATGATGGCGCCGGAGAGCTGTTGCAACGTATAACCTTGGTCGAACAAGTCGATGCCAACACCGACCAGCGCTTTTTTCGTTGCCAAAAGCTCTTTGCCCAGCACGGCACCCAGCAACAACTGCGCTTGCCCGCCAGACTGGGTGACTCCCATGTCAAATGCGATGCCCCCATCGGCAAACTTCACGCGCTCGACATTGACCAGCGTATCGACGCCCTCGAATCCCTTGGTGTCTGTCAGCACTGTGCCGACCACCGATTTCGCCACCGTGAAATTCGAGCGGCTGCCCTTGTAGGTCGCTGTGTCGATCCCGGCACCGCCGTCAATCGCGTCGTTACCGGTTCCGGCATAGAAAGTATCGGCGGATGGGGTGCCCGCGTAGGACTGGTCAACGGTCAAAGACAATCCACGGCTTGAGTTGAATCCAAACGAGCCGCCGAGCCCGTCGCCGCCGTAAATCCAATTCAGCGCCAGCAAGTCGTAGGGCTGGAAGGTCGTCTTGTTTGCGTCAGCAAGGTTATAGGACATCAAGGTGTTATCGGTATTGTCCTGAGTGGCGGGCAATGGAAACTTCGCATCAAACGGGTGCCCAAGGCCCAAAGCGTGCCCGATCTCATGCAGAAGTAGTTGATAGCCAAGTGAGCCACTGCTTGGGTTGGCGTTAAGCTGTAAAAACTCCCCACTGTCTAAATAAACGTACGCCTTTGCCGAATACTCCGTGACAGTGCCGTCGGCGGAAGACCTGTAGTTTGCTCCGTAAAAGGTAACACCTGTGTTGCTCGTCCCAACAATATCAGTCGTACCAAAATGAATATCTGCTTCGGCACCTGAGGCTGTCTCTGCAAATGCGATCCCCGTCACGCCTGATACGTACCCAAACAAGGCAACAACCGCCGTCTTCTGTGCCGCACTGAATGCCGCCACTGGAGTCGTCGCAACCGCTGAAGTGGTCGAGCCCATGGCGCTGATGGCGCTCAAGTCAAACGTGTAATACAGCGTGGTGCGGGCAGGCAGCAGAAAGTTCCAGTTCAAGGTCTGGTAGAGCAGCGCATCGGCACGCGGATCACCCGAGTAGGTGACGGTTGTTACATCGGTGACTGTGGCCATGTTGGGATTTCAGCAGTGGGCGTGGGAATGCCAGATTTTAAGTGCTGTACTTCGTCGTCTGATCAACATCCATCTCACCCCGCCACCACCTCCCCATCCAATGCCAGCAGCAAGTCGGGAATCAGCTGGCCCAGCTCGGCAGTGGCGATGGCCACGTCGGCATCAAAACCGTCGTCTTTGCCCGTCGATCCACCCGTGGCGCTTTCAAACACCACGTCCAAAAACGCCACTTTTTTGATCAGCAGCGCATCCGTCAACACAAACGACACGCGGCTGTTCCAGGTGAGTGCTACGCGCGTGGGCTGCTTGCCGCTTTCGATGTGAGCCTGCACCTCTTGAATGTCCAGCGGATGGCGTGAGTAGCGCACCACGGCTTTGCTTTCGTCAGCAGCCTTCAGTTCACATTCACGATCCACACTGAAACCCGCTGGCGGCTCTTGCGTCGTCAACCACTGAGCCATGGCCACGGCGGGTGAGGTGGTCGTGTTGACCAGCGTCACCGCAAAACCGTCCAGGCACTTGACCAGTATCGTCACGACTTCATCGGCTTTGGCGGTGCTCGCAGCGTCAATCACCAACCGCTTGGCCTTGGGGTCGATCCAGATGCCCACGGTTACCTGCTTGGTAAAGGCTTGCGGCAGTAGCTCCAGGCGAATGTCGTCCTTAATATCGCGCGTTTCCTTTTTGCCGGGTTTGCGCCCGGTGCTGGCTTCAATGTGCGCAATGCGATCTTGCGCCTTGCGCGCCACCACGCTGCCAGGCAGCACTTTGACCTCCATCATCAGCTTCAAAATCAACTGACCGCCCACCGATTCCACCAGCGGGCCACTCGCCTGACCATTTGCCTCGCCGCGCGGCTCGATCCAGCCAATGGACTTCTCCTGCGAGAGGCCACATTCCACAAAGCGCGCTTTGTCCAAACCACTTTCCATACCCGCCAGCGTCTGACTCCACGCCGGGCTGATTGCATACACCATCACATTTTTAAACACTGAAATCCTTTAGTTCGAAAACCAAACAGTTAACCAAAACACCACTGAACTTTACCTGTGCTTCACCCGCACGCACTTGTGCTTGACGCAAAGCGCTCAAACTTCTTTTCATCCCGGCTTAACCGTTTGCCGGGAGTGCCAATCTGAACCCACCTCAAAGGAAACCTCACATGACTTCGCTGATCAAATCCACCAAAAAAGCCACCCAAACCGTATTGCGCCCACTCGTACTGCTGAGCCTGATGGCTGGTGCAGGCTTTCCGTCTTACGCGCAAACCGCGCCCGAGCAACCCAAAGCCCGCCACGGCATGATGCAGGAACGCGACCCCGCCAAACGCCAGGAAATGATGGCCAAACGGCAAACCGAACTCAAGGCCCAGTTGCAGCTGACCGCTGCCCAAGAACCTGCCTGGAATACCTTCGTCGCCAGCATGACCCCGACCGCAGACCGCGCCGCGCTTCGTGCCGAGATGGAAAAGCTCTCCGACGCGGAACGCCAAAGCAAGATGAAGGCCCTGCGCGCGCAACGCGAAGCGAATGTCGGCACGTTTTACGCGGTGCTCAGCGCCGATCAGAAAAAGGTGTTTGACGAGCAACGCAAAAACAAAGGCCACGGGCGTGGCCACGGCCGCGGCTAATTAGCCCAGCAGCTTCTTCAGCTCTCCACTGGCCATGAGGGCAGCCAGGTCAGAGGCACCGCCGACCAGCGTGCCTTTGACAAACACCATCGGAAATGTGGGCCAGCCGGTCCACAATTTCAGCGCATTGCGTTTGCGCCAGGTGTTCAGGTAGTTGCCGTATTCGAGGTACTTGTACGCCACGTTGGCGTCATCCAGCAACTTGCGCGCCTTTTTGGGCGCGGGGTTGATGCCCATGCCGACAATGACGACCGCGTGGCCAGCCACCGCAGCCTGCACTTCCTTGACGATATCGCCATGCAGGTTGCTGATCTTGTCGCGGATGGCGGGGTGGATGTGCGTTTGCGCAAGGATGGGGCGGGACATGCAGGTTCCTGAAAACAAAAGAGACCGCATTATGCGGCCATGGCCCACGCCATCAATCCCTTCAGCCAAACGGGCGAACCCCGATCAGCCAGCCATGCAAAAAGAGCGCAAAAGCGAGCCAAGCACCAATACCCACCACCACCGTGATCGCCGTTGCGCCGCCTGAGCCAGCCGGGTACTTCACACCCGTCAGGCGGTCGCGTCGGCGCGAGGCCGCGAAATTCCAGATCGCCCACACCAGAAACGAGCCAAACAACACCACATGCGCCACGTTGCCATTGGCCAAAAGATGCGCCAAGGCCCACACCTTCACGCCCAGCACCATGGGGTGATGCAAGCGCGCTTTGATGCTGTTGCCTGGCACGTAGGCGGCGGCCAGCAAGATGAATGAGATCAATGTCAGCAGCGCTGCCACATGGCGCATCGCAATGGGCGGGCTCCACAACTGAACCGGGCTCTGGCGCGCCACGCTGAAGCCCCAGGCGATCAACGCAAAGCCCAAAATCGACAGCACCGAGTACACGCCCTTGAACTTCGCTTCGCCTGCGCTTGCACGCACCCGCGTGCGCCAGCCCTCACCCACCATGCGCAACGAATGCACGCCCAGGAAGATGATCAACCCCAAAATTAAATACGTCATGTTGGCGCTTTCGTTCGTTATTTCATTGCTGCAAAAACTTAACCACTTCAGCCAGCGTCGCCTCCACGTTTTCTTCATGCGGCACATGGCCGAGAGCTTCGAACATCACGAGTTTGGAGCCTGTGATGTCACGCGCAAAATTTCGACCGTTCTCGGGCGGAATCAAACGGTCTTTCGCACCCCACAGAATCAACGTCGGCAGTTTGAGCGCCTTGATCTTTGCCTCGTCACTCACGTATCCCTGCTCCAGCCGATAACTCAGGGCCTTGCGGTTGCCCGCGCGCAAGCTTAAGTCATAGTAACGGTCAATCAGCTCAGGCGTCACCCGACTCGGGTCACCATACACATTCTCAATGCTGTTTTGAATGATGCCGCGCGGCAAGACGTATTCCACTAGATTCCGCAACACCGGCAGGCGGGCTATCTGAAAGCCCAGCGGCATTGAAATGGGCACAAACGCGTAGCCGGCCGAGTCCACCAAAATCAGCCGCGCCACCCGAGTGGGCAAGGCATGCGCCGTCTCCCAGGCGATCTGCCCGCCCAGCGAATTGCCGCCCAGTACAAAACGCTGCACGCCCAATTTGTCCATCACAGCAGTCACAAAGGTCTCATACGACTTGAT
Organism: Rhodoferax sp.; assembly: GCA_031380235.1. Taxonomy (GTDB): domain Bacteria; phylum Pseudomonadota; class Gammaproteobacteria; order Burkholderiales; family Burkholderiaceae_C; genus JANYCG01. The sequence continues at coordinate 11,527 of JANNFW010000205.1, forward strand.
TGAATAATCGTTCTGCGGGTTCGGCCCGGTCAAGCCAAAAGCAGGCAAGTCAAAGCGGATCACCCGCCGCGTTTTGGCGAGTGTCTGCACCCAGCCATCCCAGGTGTGCAGGCTGGCCGAGGTGCCATGCAGCAGCACGATGGGAATAGGGTCATCACGTGGCCCCTCGTCTCGCAGATGCACCTGCATGCCCGCTACCTCGACGAACTGCGAGGGTGGCTGTGCCCAGCGGGCTTTGAGTGATTCAACCGAGCGGTCGGGTGCCCAAGTGGCGGCAATGCCAGCGATGGCGAACACCAAGATCGCGACCAGGGCGACAACGATGATTCTCAGTGCAAGTTTCATGCACCGCACTATATCGTTTCAAGCGGCCACCAATCGCAAATGAGTGATCTCTGATGGCACGCCGAAGCGCTTGGGTGGCCCCCAATAGCCTGTGCCGCTGTTCGTATAAACCCACAGGTCTTTGAGCTTGTTCAGGCCCGACGTGAAGGGCTGTTGAAACTGGACAAAGTGGTTCCAGGGCCAAAACTGCCCGCCGTGCGTGTGACCCGAGAGCTGCAGATCAAACCCCGCATCCGATGCCGCCTGTGCACTGCGCGGCTGGTGCGCCAGCAACATCCTCATGGTCGCATCCACCGGTGCGCCGCGCATCGCCGCTGCCGGGTCACTTCGATGCGCTTTGTCAAAATGATGCGCGGTGAAATCGGCAACACCCGCGAGCACCATGTGAGCCGGGTCTTGCCCGGCCCTGCCATGGCGCAGCACCACATGCTCATTCATCAACACGGTCAACCCGAGGCGACGCAATTCGTCAATCCAGGCATGCGCACCGCTGTAATACTCGTGGTTGCCCGTCACAAAAAAAGTGCCGTGGGTTGACTTCAACGATGCCAGCGGCTGCACATGCTGCTGCAAGTCCGCCACCCGGCCATCCACCAAGTCACCGGTGATGGCCACCATGTCAGCCCCCAGGGCGTTCACCCGCGCGACGATGCGCGCGAGATACGCGTGCTTGATCGTCGGCCCCACGTGAATGTCCGAGATCTGCGCCACAGTAAAACCATGCAACGCGCTCGGCAGGCCCGCAATCGGCACATCCACCTGCACCACGCGCGCGGTGCGCCGGGCGTTCCAGAAGCCCCACCCCGTAACTAACAAACCCAGCAAAGGAACGGCGGCCGCGCTCCAGGTTTGAAATGCGCCCAGCAACGTGTGCGCCGTGTCAGCGTCCGCACCCGCCAGCACGCTCATCCAACTCGCCAACCACGCCAGCACCAGCATCGCATCGCGCAGCAAGGTCAGCACAAACAGCGAGGAAAACAGCCCCATGAAGATCAGCCCCAACCAGGTCAACACCGAGGCCAACGAACCGCCCGCAAACCGCCGCGCCACTAACCCCATTGGCATGAGCAGCGCACTGACCACCAGCAACGCCCCAAACAACGTGCCACCCTGCGGGAACGCCGCAAATCCGCCCAAAGCAGGCGCAATGCGCCAACCCACCCATGCGTGGAGCAGGCTGGAAATCAGGAACAGGGGGATGATGGGCAAGATTGGCAGTCAGTGGAGGAACAAGCTCTTTAAATGGCGTGCATATCGCTACATTCAAGAGGGCGGGCTCGCGCCGCCGAGGCACGTCAACCCTCTAGTACTCATCCAAGCACAGTCTAAAGCGCCAAGTGAAGCCGTAAAGCGCCATCAAGTTTGCGCATATCGTCGGCCCGCACAAGGCCGGCAGCTCGTGCATTCAGACGGGCCTTGTCCAAAGTCCGCACCTGCTGCGCCATTGCCTTGCTGTCTTTTGCGAGGCCCGTGGCCGACGCGGCCAGCAGCACCTCAAAC
>JANNFW010000233.1:0-6019 GCA_031380235.1 Rhodoferax sp.
GCTTGCTTAACAAAGCGGCATCAGCCACTTTGAGCGCATTGGGCAAATCGCCCGCTGATACAAAAATGCTCCAGGCCAGTTGAATGCGCTCGGGCGAGAGCGTTGTGGCCAGCAGGGGCGCTTGCATGTTGTCAGGCCAAACACGGCGCAGTGCCAGCCCTGCCTCGCGCGGCTCGCCGGCACCCAGGGCCAGGTCGGCCAGCCACCAGTGGCCGGCATCACCAATGGGCAGGTCGGCGGATTCTTTGGAGGCGAGCAGCCAAGCCGCACGGGATTGCCCAGCCGCCAGCAGCGCGCCCACCGCGTTTTGCAACAGCTTGAAGCGTTCATCGGGCGGCAGCGTTTTACGCCGTGCCGCCAGCCATAGATCGCTTGACAACGAGAAGTGCCCGTCGCCCAGCGCCATTGTGGCGCCGCGCACGAGATCCTTTTGCGCCACCAGCGGCAGCCGCTGCAGTTTCTCCAGCAAGACACGTTCCACCGCGCGCGCCCTGGCGATGAAATCGCTGCCCGCAAGACCATCGACGCTTTGCAAAAATTGTGTGGAACTGATGGCGCTAAACACCTGCTCGGCCGTGGTGACAGAAGCCGCACGGCGGGTCAGCCTGGTAAGCAGCTCATTGATGGCCTCATGCGTTTCGCCAAAGTCGCCGCGCTTTTGAGCCAGTGCCAGTTGGGTTTGCCAGATGGCAATATCCCATCGATCCCAGGCTGCTTGGCCTTCACTCGTGGCGCTTGCCAAAGCCTTGGCATCGGCCAGCGCCGTGCGCGCGCCTTTGATGTCGTCGCCATCAAGCAGCTTTTCAACCAGCAGCAGGCGAAAGCCCAGGTCTTTGGGCTCGGTGCGGATGATGTTGCGCAGGTAGGCGATCGACAGGTCGCGGTTGCCTTTGTTGGATTCATCGCGCAACAGCGTCATCAAGTCGCCCTTGGGGAACACCAACACCAGTGCGCCGACGGCCAGCAAGGTGATGCCACCCAGCGCACCCCAGGACAGGATGCGGCTGCGCTTGGCATCATTGGGGGCAACGGAGTAGGAAGCTCGTTTTGCCAACGCTTGGGCCCTCGATGTCCAGCATGTCGCCTTGTCGTGTGGCGCGCAAGCCCGAGCCCGTAGCCAGATCGCAACCCGGCGCGTACAGGCGCGCATGCAGGGGCAGGTGGCCGTCAAAGCTCAATTGCTGGCCTGCGCTTGTGGTCTGCCACGCGGTGAGCTTGGCATTGGCGGAGTCCAGCCTCATCCGATCTTTAAGTTGCCCGGCTTCGGGCGCTGCAAACTTCACCACGGATTTTGAAGTGTGCAAAAAATTGACGGCCTCGTGCCCCACGTAACCCACGATCCCTGCATCGGCGTTGATCGCGGGCAGGGCGGCAGTCTTGTCAACTCGCCACTGTCGAAGATGGTTGCCACCGCGCAGCTCCAGGCCATCATCGGTGATGGCGACGGTGGCACGGCGCCAGTCCAGCATGCGCTCCAAATATTCGCTCACATGCACAGGGTGCAAGCGCTGCAGTTTGATCTCGTTCTGAGCCCAGCCGTAAACCTTGTGCAGTGACGCAATGCTGGCGCGCTTGGTGGCAATGTAGGTGTGGTAGTAAATATTGACGGGTTTGAAGCGCAGCGGCTTGTCGGTGAGCTCAAAGGTTTCTATCACCCGCTCGAAACCGTAGAACGGCCCGGTCCAGCTATTGGTGTAGACGTTCTCGTTTTGCATCGGCGCGTAGACTTGGTAGTAGTCTCCCTTCATCATGCCAAAGGGCGCTACCAGCGTCACCGACGGCTCAGCTTTTGAGATGGTGGTGAAGCCGCCATTCATGTTGAGCAGGCCCGCTTCATAGGCGAGGCGCACGGGGGTCGCCAGCGGCTCGGTGTTGCCACTCCACAGCAGAATTTTCGTCTTTTTGCCGGCAGGCGCGAGCTTGTCGATGTAGTCACGCGCACCGGTGATCTCGCGGGCATCGTTGTAGTCATAACCAGGAATTTGCAGGCTGACGACACGGCCTGGAATCTTGATGTTCAGCTCTGCATCAGCCCAGTAAAACGGATGGCTGTAGGTGTGGCTGGCCATCTCGACATGCGGCAGTGCAAAAATCTGCCGGGCAGTCTTCTCCATCTGTGGCGACAGGGCGGCGTAGAGGCCTACGGGGGCCACCTCACCCTCGATGATCGAGATGGCACTTGGCCAACGGTAGGTTTCCAAAAATTCCTTGCGCATGACCTCGCCCGACAGCGGCGCACCCGGCAGCTCCGCGCGGCTGGGAAAGCCATCGCCATCGACGTGAATCAGCAACAGCCGCCGCCCGGATTCGGTGCTGATGTCTGGCACCGGTAGCTTCGCATCAATCTTCAGCGCGGCTTTGAAGAACTCGATGGGGTTGATGACCCAGCGCGTGCCAGCGTCCACCGGCAGGTTGGTGTAGGCGAATTGCTCTTGGGCATAGCCACCCCAGGGCATGATGGCGACAACGTCGTCGCTGGCAGCACCATCGCTGGGGTCGGTGGATATTCGAAGCCAGACATCAGCGCCGCTTGAAACAACTTTTGAGGGCGAAAATGTGTCAAACGCAGTTTTCGGCTCAATTTCAAAACCGACGTGAGGCGACAGTTTTTGGGCCTTTAGCTTCGCGCGCAGCCGTATATCATCGCCAAACTCGATGCCAAAGTCTTTCAAGGTCGCTTGTCCCGGCTGCGCATCCAACATGACGACAGGAACACCCTGTGCCCGGGCATCAGCCAACAGCGTCATCAGCGGCGCTGTTTCGACAAACGTGCCCAGCGCAAACCAGGTCAACACCCCGGCGTAGCGGCCCGCCAGCGGCAACTTGGCAATCGCCTCAAACTCGGGTGAGCCGTAGTACACGTGGCGTACATCCAGACCGAGGTAGTTCAAGGGCAGGCTGCCCAGGCGCTGCACGGCGTGGATGGCCACTTGCCCCAAGTGTCCAGGCTCGTCGTGAATCGCCAAAACCTGGCGTGGCAGCACTTCGACGTGGCCCACACCCATCATGTCCAAGGCGGGGTTGGTGACCCACGGGATGATGCCCAGCGCCTTGATTTTTTTAGCCGTTTCGCGCGCCAGTGCGCGGTTGGTTGGAGGCACGTAATCGATGGCGATGACGTGCAGCCTGTACTCGTTCTGGCATTTGCGAAGCTGCGCCAGAATCCACTCGCGATCCGACGCTGGCACATCGCGGTACTTTTTTTGCCCCGCGTCCCAGCCTTGAAAGAGCGATTCAGCCGCCACGGCGTGGGCCAGCGAGTGAACCTCGGGCAGCATCTCAAAACCCCGGTTAAAAATCAGCTTCGCTTGCGGGTACGCGCGCTTGATTTCGCGCACCAGGTTCACCATGCCGGCGATCTGCTTCTTCTGCGCTTCAGGGGTTTTGGCGATCAGGTAAAAGGAATCGAGCGTGTCCAGAAAAAACGCGCGGTAGCCTTGCAACCAGAGCGGCTTGATCACCTGTGCAAGGTAAAAGGCGGACCAACCGGCAGCGGACTGATCCACGACAATGGAGCCCCAGTCTTTGTTCTCGCCCAGCTTCCACTCAGGCCGCATCTGGTTGAAGTAAGGGCGACTCGGATGCACCTCACCCACGGCAATGTAGGCCGCAACTGTGGTGTTGGGGTTGAGCCGATGGCTCCAGCCCGCCGCACTAACGTGGCCCGGCTCGACCACGGCGACATCAAAGCCGCCGAGCGCTTCCCACGGAATGTCCCGCCCATAGTAAAAAGCAAACGTTGGAGTGCCCGGCACAGGCCCTGCCGCGTGGGCACTGGCTGCCGCAAAAAACAGTGCAAAGCTGGTCGCCACACGGTGCAGCGCGCGCGCCAAAGTTCGTCGAATCATACTGGCCAGCATGGCTGAGGTACCTTCATGGATTGTTCAGACAAGGTTGATGTGGTCTGGCGATTATGAATTGAAAACGTACGAACGGCTCAGCGCTTATGGGCATTGATCTCGCTGCAATCGATTTAGGTGCAAAAAAGCACAAAATCCACTCAATATACCCAATATGGGTAAATTAGAGCCTCAAAGCAGCCATTTCGATCAAATTATTAATAAAAAACACTTCTAGCTCTCGAATGATGTGCGTAAGTAGCTATATAAAAAGTAGCATTCAGAAGATCAGTCTTTGGGTCGAAAGCTGATCTCCATCGACGCTGGGACTTGGCCATCGATGTCGCGCGGCAGCACTTCGCTTTTGTCCACTGCCTTGAGCACCGCTTCGTCCCACGCCGCATTGCCGCTTGACTTAATCAGCTTGCGGCTGATGATGGTGCCATCCGGGCTCACGCGAACCTCCACCGTGGCCGTGGGGTTGCCCGCAATGTCGGCGGTGAAGACGATGTTGGGCTTGATGCGCGCGCGGATGCGACCTGCGTATCCTGGCGATGGGCCAGACGACTGCGGTGCCGCTCCTGTGGCGGTAGCACTTCCAGTCGCCCCAGCGAGGCCCGCCATGCGCTTGATATTTTCCTGGCGCTGTATTTCAGACTTTTTTGCATCGGCATCTGCAGCCTGTTTGGCAGCGGCAAGCTTCTCTTGCGATTTTCTCTTGTCGTCAAGCGCCTTCTCAGCCTTGTCTTCCTTGGCTTGCTGCGCATCTTTGGCGGCTTTGAGCTTCTCGGCCTCCTTGTCTTTAGCCCCCTGCTTCTCCTTGATGAGGCGCTGCTTGTCACGCTCCAGAGCGATGTCGGCATCAGGCAACTTGGGGGCGACCACCGGTGGAGGAGGCGTTTTGACGACTGGCTCGGGCGGAGGTGGTGGCGGTGCCTCCACCAGCTTCGGAGCCGCCGTTTGAGGCACCGCAGACCACAACTCCGCCTCGGCGGTGACGATCACCGCATCGCGCTTCCAGCGCACGCCCCACGTGAGCGCAGCCACCAGCAGCATGTGCGCGATGATGGCCAGGCCCATCGCGCGCACGATGCCGGGCGTGGGCGGCGGCGCGAATTCGAGGCGATGATGGGCGGCAGTCATGCAGCACTCATGAATAGCGGCATGGGTTAACTCTCAATTCGCGAGCTGAACTGACAAGCCCACCCGCTGCACGCCCGCGCGCTGCAAGGTGTCCATCACCTTCACGACCGCTTCGTACTTGACGTTTTTGTCGGCGCTGATGACGACAGCCGTGCTTGTGGGCGCCGCAGCCGTTGCATCTGGTTTGGTTGATTTGGGCGGCGTAGCCTGAGCGGCCTTCACCGAACGCACCAGGTCTTTCATCACAACCGGTGTCGATTGATCCTGAACCTTCAGCGTCAACGCCTCATCTTTGCCGATGATGATTTGAATCACCAAGTCGGGCGCTTTGGCGGCTTTGCCCACGCTGGGCAAGTCGATCATGCTGGGCGAGATCAACGGGGCGGTCACCATGAATATGATCAACAGCACCAACATCACATCGATGAAGGGCACCATGTTGATCTCGTTGATGGTGCGTCGGCCGCGGCCCCGGTTGACGAGTGATGGCATGGCGTTCTCGTCCGCTTCGTCAGTGGCCGCTGGCCGTGGCAGATGCGGCGCTCATACCCGCTGCCGACTGAGCGCCCAGGTTGCGTTGCAGGATGTTGGTGAACTCTTCTATAAACGTCTCCAGTCGGATCGCGACGCGGTCAATATCACGCGCAAAGCGGTTGTAGGCCACCACGGCAGGGATTGCGGCGAAGAGGCCAATGGCGGTGGCGACCAGGGCTTCTGCAATGCCCGGTGCGACAGTTGCCAGAGTCACCTGTTGCAAGGAGGCCAGGCCCGTGAAGGCATGCATGATGCCCCACACCGTGCCAAACAGACCTACATATGGCGACACCGAGCCGACGGAGGCCAGAAATGAAAGGTTGGTCTCCACCACGTCCATTTCGCGCTGAAAGCTTGCCCGCATGGCGCGACGTGCTCCGTCCATCAGTGTGGCGGTATCGGTGATGCGCCGCTCGCGCAGTTTTTGAAACTCGCGCATGCCGCTGGCAAAAATGCGCTCCATCGGCCCGGCGCTTTTGGCGTTTTTGGTGGCGGCAGAGAAC
>JANNFW010000242.1:0-11769 GCA_031380235.1 Rhodoferax sp.
GAGCGCGGTGCGGGCGAGACGCTGGCCTGTGGCACGGGTGCGTGCGCGGCGGTGGTCTGCGGCATTCGGTTGGGGCTGCTGGATGCGACCGTCAAAGTGCACACGCGCGGTGGCGAGTTGACCATTCAATGGGCGGGCGATGACGCATCGGTGATGATGACCGGCCCCGCAACCTCCGTTTTCAGCGGCGAAATTGATATTCCAGACAACTTATGAACACAACATTGACCAACCCAGTGAGCGAGGGCGACATTGCCAATTACCTCGCCAATTCGCCCGATTTTTTTGAGCGCCACGCCGAGCTGCTCGCCGCCGTGCATTTGAGCAGCCCGCACAATGGCCGCTCGGTCAGCCTGCAAGAGCGCCAGGCAGAAATGCTGCGGGAAAAAATCAAGGCGGGCGAGCGGCGCATGATGGACATGATCCGCAACGGCACGGAGAACACCCTGCTGTCTGACAAACTGCTGAACTGGACGCGCAGCCTGTTTTTGGTCAACGACGCGTTTGCCCTGCCCGAGCGCATTGCGGGCGAGATCAAAGACCAGTTCATGGTGCCGCAAGTTGCCATCAAGGTGTGGGATGTCGCCCCGGCTTTCGCGCACGCCGAGTTTGCGTACGGCGTGAGCGACGATGCCAAGCTGTTTGCGTCGTCCATGGCAGAGCCTTTTTGCGGGCTGAACACGGGCTTTGAAGCCGTCGCTTGGCTGCAAGACGCGGCCACCGCCACATCTTTGGCCATGCTGCCATTGCGCATGCGCGAGCCCGGCCAAACCTGGGGCGGTATGGCGCAAACGTCCGCTGCGCTGGCCAGCACGATGCAGCCCGCTTTGCTGCCCGCTTTTGGCATGCTGGTGCTGGCATCCCCAGACCCGCAGCGCTTCAACAGCAGCATGGGCACCGACTTTCTGGAACGCATCGCCGAGCTGTCCAGCGCGGCTTTGTCCAGACTGAGGTAGCAATTGGGGTCAGATCGCAATTTTTCTGCGCAGCACCCGAAGGGGCGGCCGAAGGCCGAGAAAATTTGGGCTCTGACCCCAGTTGCGGATGTGACCGACCGCCCCGCGCTGGTTGAACGATATCTCGAACACGTCCGCGTTCAAAAACGTCTGGCCCAAAGAACCGTTGAGCTGTACACGCTCGACCTGCAAAAGCTCAACGAATTTGCCGTTAAATCCAAAGTCGACCTGCTGGCCGTACAAAACGCGAACATCCGCCATTGGGTGGTGCAAATGCACAGCAGCGGTCGCACCGGGCGTGGGATTGCGCTGATTTTGTCCGGCTGGCGCGGCTTCTACACCTGGCTGGGCCGCGAAGGTTTGATTGACGCCAACCCGGTGCTCGACGTGCGTGCCCCCAAAGCGCCCAAACCCTTGCCCAAGGCGCTGAGCGTGGACGATGCGGTCGCGCTGGCGAGTTTTCACAATGTTGACCAAGACCCGTGGCTGCAAGCGCGCGATGCTGCCATCGTCGAGCTGCTGTACGGCAGCGGCCTGCGTGTCGGCGAGCTGGTGGGGCTGGATGCAGCGGCAAGCCCCAAGGCGCGCGGCTGGATCGACCTGCAAGCGGGCGAGGCCCACGTGCTGGGCAAAGGCTCCAAACGCCGCACCGTGCCCGTTGGCGCGAAGGCGATTGAAGCCCTGAACGTCTGGCTGGCGGTGCGCGACCAAGTGCCACAGTCAGCGCTTGAAGAAGATCAGGCAGCGTTGTTCAAAGGCAAAAACGGCACCCGGTTGACCGCCCGCTCCATCTGGGGTCGCCTGCGCAGCCGCAGCCAGCAAGCGGGCCTGCCCGCCCCCGTCCACCCGCACATGCTGCGCCACTCGTTTGCCAGCCACGTGCTGCAATCCAGCGGCGACCTGCGTGCGGTGCAGGAGCTGCTGGGTCACGCCAACATCACCACCACGCAGGTTTATACGCGGCTGGATTTTCAGCACCTCGCGCAGGTGTATGACGCGGCGCATCCGCGGGCCAAGCTGAAGGTTGTCAAGGTGATCAAGAATTCCTGACCCGGATTCGAATGTTTCTATAAAATCAAACCATGGGCCTTCCACAGCAAAAACTTCTCGACGTGTCGGCATATCTGGAATTTGATGCTTCCAGTCAGGGCCGCCATGAATTTGAGAGCGGGCTGATACACGCGATGACCGGCGGCACCATGCGCCACAACCGACTTTCACTGAATATAGCTCGCGTGCTGGCGAATCGCCTTGATGGCAGCGCCTGCCAGGTTTTCATCAATGACATGAAGCTGCATGTGTTGGAGGCAGACAGCGTGTACTACCCCGATGTTTTTGTCTATTGCGGCTCCAACGTCGCCAATGAAGACCTGCTCGTCACGGATGCCAAGCTGGTGGTCGAGGTACTGAGTGATTCCACCGCAGCCCGTGATCGACGGCAAAAGCGGGTTGCATACCAAAAGTTACCGGGTTTGCAGGGCTATTGGATTGTCAGCCAAAGCGAGCAGCGGGTTGAAGTTCACAGCCGCAGCGCCGACGGCCAGTGGCAAGCAGTCGCTTACGGCCCGGCGGAGTCCATCGCCACCGACTGGCTCGGCGATGAAGCGATTGCTTTGGGCAGCGTGTACGCGGGAACCGATATTGCTGTTTGAGATTTTGGTGTGAGCGGTTGTGAATGCAGCGATTGCATCGTTGCGACTGAGCTTCAGTCCGTTTCAATTCAATTTACTACATTTGTAGTTAAATTTCAGTAAAAATTAACCCAGAAGTTAATTTTCATCAATATCAGGCTCAAAAACCCGATATTGTGAGTAAAATATGCCTCTAGCTCTCGTATAATGTGCGCAGATAGCTATTTAATACATAGCATTTTGCTTCAATAGTCACCCGTCATCCATCCACTCCATGAAAACCATCCGTCTCAAAGAAGGCAAAGAGCGCTCGCTGTTGCGACGCCACCCCTGGGTGTTTGATGGCGCGCTGCAAAGCGGTGGTGGCGACGCGGGGGAGACGGTTCGTGTCACCAGCCACGCGGGCGAGTTTTTGGCGTGGGGTGCTTGCAGCCCGGCTTCCAAAATCCGCGTGCGGGTGTGGAGTTTTGACGAGGCGCAGCGCATTGATGCGGCTTTTTTGGCGGCAACCTGCGCTACGGCGGTGAAGGCGCGCCAGCGGTTTGACATCCCAAGCGATGCGCTGCGTCTGGTGCACGGCGAGTCAGACGGTTTGCCGGGCTTGATCGTGGACCGCTATGGCCTGGGTTCTGACGGTGTGCTGGTCGCGCAATTCCTGTCCGCCGGTGCCGAGCGCTGGAAGGCGGTGTTGTGCGATGCGCTACTGGCCGCAACCGGGTTGACGAAGATTTATGAGCGCTCCGATGCCAGCGGCCGCGCGCTGGAAGGCTTGCCCGAGGTCAAAGGCTGGCTCAGAGGTACTGGCGCGGTTGATTTGACGCTGCAAGAACACGGCTGGAAGCTCGCGGTCAACGTCGCCGAAGGTCACAAAACCGGGTTCTACCTCGACCAGCGGGACAGCCGTAAAAAGTTTGCCGACTACTGCTCACGTTTGCAGTTCAAGCGCGTGCTGAACTGCTATTGCTACACCGGTGGCTTCACCGTGGCCGCCTTGTCGGCACGTTCGCCGGGCATGCACATCACGTCGATTGACTCATCCGCCCCGGCGTTGCAAAAGGCGGCTCAAAACGTCACCCTGAATAGTTTCGATTCTGCGCAAACAACGTTCATAGATGCCGATGTCAACGCCTCGTTGCGCAAGTTTGTCGATCGGGGCAACACCTTTGACGCGATCGTGCTCGATCCGCCCAAGTTTGCGCCCACTAGCGCGCATGCGGAGCGTGCAGCTCGCGCGTACAAAGACATCAACCGATTGGCCTTCAAGCTGCTGGAGCCCGGCGGCGTTCTGTTCACGTATTCGTGCTCGGGTGGCATCAGTGCTGACCTGTTCCACAAAATCGTGGCATCCGCCGGGTCTGATGCGGGCGTGGACGGCTTCATCACCGAGCGGCTCGGTGGCGCACCGGATCACCCGATGACGATTGCCTTCCCCGAGGGCGAATACCTCAAGGGGCTGGTGGTGATGCGCAAATAGTGCCACCATCAGTGAATTTGTTGACGTACCGCGCCGCAAAACGACTTGAATTGACCGCTAAACTCCCCAACTGTAGAAGTTGGCCGCGAACCCCCCTTGCGTCTCCATCGCCACCCCATTTTCTAAGAGCTAAACACCATGAGTTTGATTCCTGCCACCATCCTGACCGGATTTCTCGGTTCGGGCAAAACCACGCTGCTCAAGCGCGTACTGTCGGAAGCGCATGGCCAGAAAATCGCCGTCATCGAGAACGAGTTTGGCGAGGAAAACATCGACAGCGATATTTTGGTGTCTGAAACCAAAGAGCAGATCATTCAGATGAGCAATGGCTGCATCTGCTGCACCATCCGCGAAGATCTGCGTGGTGCTTTACGCGACTTGGCCGAGAAAAAGCGCAAAGGCGAGCTGGATTTTGACCGCGTGGTGATTGAAACCACTGGCCTGGCCGACCCTGGCCCCGTCGCACAAACCTTCTTCATGGACGAAGAGATCGCTGAAAGTTATTTACTCGACTCGATCTTGACCCTGGTCGACGCCAAACACGCCGCCACCCAGTTAAACGACCGCCAGGAGGCGCGCCGCCAGGTGGGCTTTGCCGATCAAATCTTTATCAGCAAGACCGATCTGGTCGCCAAAGACGAGGTGGATGCGCTGATGCACCGCTTAAAGCACATGAACCCGCGCGCACCGCAAAAAGCCGTGCATTTTGGGGAAGTGTCGTTGGCCGAGGTGTTTGATCTGCGTGGCTTCAACTTGAACGCCAAGCTGGACATTGATCCTGACTTCTTGAAGGAAGAAGGCCATGACGATCACGACCACGCTGGACATGATCACGAAGGCCACGAAGGCCACGAGGGTCATGACGCGCATGAAGGTCATAACCATGCCGAGGGTGAGCATTGCGATCACCCTTCCCACGCTAAAGATGGCGTGAATGACACCCATGGCCACCATCACCACCACGACGATGACGTGAAAAGCTTCGTCTTCAAGTCGGCCCGCCCGTTTGATGCGGCCAAGCTGGAAGACTTTCTCGGTGCCATCGTCAACATTTACGGCCCGCGCATGCTGCGCTACAAGGGCGTGCTGCACATGAAGGGCACCGAGCGCAAGGTGATTTTTCAGGGCGTGCATCAGTTGATGGGCAGTGACCTGGGGCCACCGTGGGGCGAGACTGAGGTGCGCGGCAGCAAAATGGTGTTTATTGGTATCGACTTGCCCAAAGACATCTTTTTGCAAGGCATGGAACAGTGCTTGGTATGACCGGATCGCCCACATGATTGTCTCGATTTTGCAACTGATGGGTTTCAGGAAGTCGAAACCTGTACACTCGCGCGCCAGTCAAAATGCCGAATCAGTGCATGCGCAGGCAAATTCTGCAAGGAGAACAGACGTGAAAGCTAAAGTCGGCAGTCCCAAAGTGGCAGCCAAAGTGCCAGCGAAGGCGCAAGCCAAGCTGGTCAATGTGACAAAAGGCAAGCCAGTCGAAAAAGCTGCGCCAAAAAAGGCTGTGAAAGTGTCAAAAACGCCAAAACCAATGCAGAAGTCATCAGGCAAGCCGGCGGCGAAGGCTGTTGCAAAGGCCGTCACGAAAGTTGTCGCAAAAGCTGTCGTAAAAGTTGTCTCTAAGGCCAAGCCATCCAAAGGTTTGTCCAAAGCATCGCCATCGGCGCTGAAAAAGCCTGCCGCGAAAGTTGCTGCCAAGGCAGTGACCAAACCCCCTGCCAAACCAGTTACCAAGCCTGTTGCCAAAGTCGCCGCGAAAGCTGTCTCTAAGGTCGTCTCTAAGGTCGCGCCGAAAGCAGCAGGAAAAACAACCAAACCGAAGTCGGCAGATAAAGCTGTCGCGAAGAATGTGACCGAAGTATTGAAAAGAAAAAGTGATCCCAAGAGCTCCACCGTTGCCAGCGTCAAAGTGGTCGCCCCGGTCAAGCCGATTGCGGCCCCCGTGATTGCGGCGCAGCCCGCAGCAGCGGCTGCTCTGGCCCCCAAAGCGGGTCGCCCGTCATCACGGCTGGCCCAGCTGACGGTGGTTGGCATGGCGCAGTCTGTCGCGTCCACGGCTGCCAAGTCCAGCTACTCACAGACCGTCGCCTTGCCGGTGATCGTTCCGTCCATGACGATGGCTGCAAAAAAAGATCCCAAGCTGGCCAACAACTGGAAAACCAAGCCGGTTGAGCAGTTGACCGACCCTGAGTTGCTGTCGATGCCCGACGCTGAATACATGAACGACAAGCAGATGGCGGTGTTCCGTTTGAAGCTGTCGGTCTTGAAGCAGGATATTCTGAACAGCGCGTCCGATACTACCGAGCACCTGCGCGAGGACACGGTGGTCGTGCCCGACCCGGCCGACCGTGCCACCATTGAAGAAGAGCACGCTCTGGAGCTTCGCACCCGCGACCGCGAGCGCAAGCTGCTCAAGAAGATTGAGCAGTCCATCAACCGCATTGATGCGGGCGACTACGGCTATTGCGACGAAACCGGTGAGCCCATTGGCGTGGGGCGCCTGCTGGCCCGCCCCACCGCCACGCTGTCGCTTGAAGCACAGCAGCGGCGCGAGCTCAAGCAAAAAATGTTTGGGGATTAGTTTGGGGACTAACCACCAAGGGCAAGTCTTGTCTTCAATGTATTCTGAATCGAAATTCAAGTAAGCTTTGATCATCATGGCCACTAAAGACACTCCAACTGGTTTGCTCTCCAAAGTGGCTAAGTTCGTGCGCAACCCGATGACGAATTGGGCCGACCTGGACAGCCAGCCTGCCCCGGCCGACAGCGGCTACAGCAAGCAGGCGCTCAAGGAGATGATTGAGCGCAAGCGGCAAAACGACTTTGTGCGCAAGCGTGAATTTGACCAGTTGCGCAAGCTGCGCAGTCGTGACCCCGGGGCACGGGCAGAATCAGCCGGGCGACCTTCGTTTTTCCAGACCAGCATTCCGTCCAACATTGGGGAGCGTGCCGTCACGTTGAAGAAGATTGACGAAATCGAAGCCCAGATGTCCAAGCAGTGGTGGAAGGGCAAGAGCGGCGAGGCGACCGAGCCCATGCCAGACATCCCCATCACGCCCTCAATGCTGCCAGAGAACGGTGGTGACTTTGCAGTGACGCAGCCGGGCTTCAGCGTCGCGACACCTGCGCGAAACGCGGGCAATCACGGATTTGCGCCAACCGATATCAGCCCCCGTATTGGCACGGTGGGTGGGGTCGGTGCGAACGGGCATCAAAAGCCTTCAGACGGCGGTGGCGGTGGGTTTTCCACGTCCAAGCTGTTTGCGGTGGAACTCAGCGACGACCATGCCGACCCCGATTTGGAGGAGGCCGCCATCCGGTTTGCAAACGGCGATGACCAGGGTGCTGAGGTCGGCTTGCTCGAGGCCCTGCAATCGGGCAGCGGATCGCCCGAGCAAACCGAGATATGGACAGCCGCCCTGTTTGACCTTTACCGCGCGACCGACCAGCAAGGCAAGTTTGATCGCATCGCGCTCGACTTTGCAGAGCGCTTTGGCCGTTCGGCCCCAGCCTGGATTTCGATGTCGGCTGAGATCCCAAGCGCCGACGAGGCGTTAGTGCATCACAGCGTGGCAGGCCCGTTGGCCGATACGCCTGTCTGGGATTGCCCGGCGCGCCTGGATTTGGCGGCGATGGGCACACTGCACCTGGCGCTGGCCACTGCACCGCTGCCGTGGTATCTGAACTGGGAGTCGGTGAAGGAAATTGAGCCCAACGCGCTGCACAGCCTGGGCCAGATTTTTGCGAATTGGTGCTCCCAGCGCGTTCGCCTGCGCTTTGATGGGGCGGAGGTTCTGTCCAACCTGCTGTTGGGCCACGCCCCCAGCGGTAACAACAGCGTCAACACCACTTGGTGGCGCATCCGCATGGATTTGTTCAGGATCATGCGCAGGCAAGACGAGTTTGAACTGCTGGCGCTGGATTACTGTGTAACGTACGAAGTATCACCACCCGCCTGGCAGGATGCCCGCTGCGAGTACGTACCCGACAAAACCGGGCGGGATGGCGTGCGCACGATGCCTGCCGCATTGGTTCCTGCGGCTGGGCCTGACGCAGGCGGCCAGGCGTACACCGCTGCCACGAGGCCGGAAGAAGCAAGCTTGGTCGTGGTTGAGTTGACCGGTGAAATCGCAGGTGACGCGGCAGAGGCGTTGCTGCGGCTCGAGGCGGGCCGCCATCAAGCGTCCGGGCGGCTCGTGATCTCCTGCGCGAGGTTGATTCGCGTTGATTTTTCCGCCGCCGGAAGTATCCTGAACTGGGTCGCAGGCCGTGAGGAAGAAGGCTGCAACGTGCAGTTCAGGGAGGTTCACCGTCTGGTCGCCGCATTCTTCAACGTCATTGGCATCAACGAACACGCGCGGGTGGTATTGCGCTCCAACTAACGCGGTTTTCTCGCCTTCGCGGGCTCGCGGGTCGCCAGCAATCCGGCTTGAAATGCGCTTGTCTGCCCTAACTTGACGATCTATGGATCAATTTCACGGAACTACGATCATTAGCGTGCGTCGCAAAACACCCACCGGTGACTCGGTGGCCATCGGGGGCGACGGGCAGGTGACGCTGGGCAACATCGTCGTCAAGGGTACAGCGCGTAAAGTGCGCAAGCTCTACCACGGCAAAGTACTGGCAGGTTTCGCTGGTGCCACGGCAGACGCATTCACGCTGTTTGAACGGTTTGAGGCCAAGCTTGAAAAGCATCAGGGGCATCTGGTTCGCGCCGCCATCGAGTTGACCAAGGACTGGCGCACAGACCGCGTCTTGCGCCGCCTGGAAGCCATGCTGGCGGTGGCCGACAAAGAGGCCTCGTTGATCATCACCGGCAATGGCGATGTGCTGGAGCCGGAAAAAGGCATCATCACGATTGGATCGGGCGGTGCCTTTGCGCAGGCGGCGGCGATTGCGTTGCTGGAGCACACAGACTTGTCGGCGCAGCAAATCGTCAAAAAATCTCTCGAAATCGCAGGTGAGCTTTGCATTTACACCAACATGAATCACACCATCGAAACCCTCGACAGTGTTTGAAAACACTTCACTGGAACCCATGACCCCTCAGGAAATTGTTGCCGAGCTTGACAAACACATCGTTGGCCAAAATCAGGCCAAAAGAGCAGTCGCCATAGCCTTGAGAAACCGCTGGCGCAGGCAACAGGTTGAACCCACGCTGCGCGCCGAGATCACGCCCAAAAACATCCTCATGATCGGCCCCACAGGAGTCGGCAAGACTGAAATTGCCAGGCGTCTGGCGCGCTTGGCGGATGCACCCTTCATCAAGGTTGAGGCGACCAAATTCACCGAGGTGGGTTACGTGGGCAAAGATGTTGATGCGATCATCCGCGACCTGGCGGATGTGGCCGTCAAACAAACCCGCGTGGCTGCAATGGAGAAGGTGCGCACCCGCGCGCACGATGCCGCTGAAGAGCGCATTTTGGATATTCTGGTGCCACGGCCACGGGGCGATGTAACCGCCTTTCCCAATGAAGAAACGCCCGAAAGCGCAGCACGGCAAACCTTTCGAAAGAAGCTGCGCGAAGGACAATTGGCGGATCGTGAAATTGAAATGGATGTGGCACAGGCGGCGCATCAGCTGGAAATCATGGGCCCTGCCGGCATGGAGGAAATGACCGAGCAATTGCGCGGCATGTTCGGCCAGATGGGCCAGCAAAAGCGTCAAACTCGCAAGCTGAAGATCAGTGAAGCGCTCAAGCTGGCGTCAGATGAAGAAGCCGCCAAATTGGTCAACGAAGAAGAGATCAAGACCCAGGCGCTGTTCATGCTGGAGCAAAACGGGATTGTGTTCATTGACGAGATCGACAAGGTGACCTCGCGCAGTGAAAGCAGCGGGGCCGAGGTGTCGCGCCAAGGCGTGCAGCGGGATCTGTTGCCGCTGGTGGAGGGCACCACGGTCTCGACCAAATACGGCATGGTCAAGACCGATCACATTTTGTTCATTGCCTCCGGCGCGTTTCACCTGAGCAAGCCCAGCGATTTGATTCCGGAGTTGCAGGGGCGGTTTCCGATTCGCGTGGAGTTAAGCTCGCTGTCTGTGCAAGACTTCGAGGCGATATTGACCCAAACGCACGCCTCGCTCGTTAAGCAGTACCAGGCGCTTTTGGCGACCGAAAACGTCACCATCGAATTCAAATCGGAGGGCATCACGCGACTCGCGCATATTGCCTTTGAGGTGAACGAGCGCACCGAGAATATCGGCGCGCGGCGTTTGTCAACAGTGATGGAGCGGTTGCTGGACGAAGTGAGTTTTAATGCCGCAAACCTCTCGGGGCAGACCATTGTGGTGGATTCGACTTACGTCGAGTCGCGATTGGGCGACTTGAGCCGTGACGAGGATCTTTCTCGTTACATTCTGTAAGCGCTTCATGGGCTATCCGTCGAATAATGAAAAAAAACACATTGACAGTACGCGCTAAGTGCTTATTTTAGAAAGGAATTCTCAAGTATTGTCGCGTGTTGAGTTTCAAGTTGTTGATTCTATTGAAATAATTTCGTTCTTGTAACCCTCTAATCGCCCCGTTTGCTGATACAGTGCAAAAAAGTGCATTTAAGTGGTAAAACTGCTTTTGTAACTTTTTCTTCTGTTTTATTGGCAAAAAAGGGTGCGCTGTTGTGTTTCAAGGGGCTTCCTCAATCAGTCTGGATGGTAAGGGTCGGCTGTCAATGCCAACCCGGCACCGTGATGTCCTGATCGCGACGGCTTCAGGCCAGTTGACCCTGACAAAACACCCGCACGGCTGCCTGATGGTCTTCCCGCGTCCTGAGTGGGAAAGGTTCCGGGAGCGCATCGCCAATCTTCCCATGTCCGCACAGTGGTGGAAGCGAATTTTCCTAGGCAATGCCATGGACGTCGAGCTTGACGCCACAGGCCGTGTGCTGGTGTCTCCCGAATTGCGCACCGCTGCAGGCATCACCAAAGACGCGGTTTTACTGGGTATGGGCAACCACTTCGAACTCTGGGATCAAGCCACCTACGATGCCCAGGAAGCCCAGGCCATGCAGGGTGAAGTCCCCGACGTGTTCAAAGACTTTTCCTTTTGAGCGCCAACTGTGCAGACTCCCGTGCAGACTTCATGGCAACACACAACCGTCTTGTTGAAGGAGGCGGTTGACGCGCTTCTGAATCCGACGTTTCCGGGCGCGGATATGAACGCGCCCGCACACCCGCCTGTATTGGCGACGGGCACCTACGTCGATGCTACTTTTGGGCGTGGCGGGCATACCCGGCTGATTCTCTCGCAGCTTGCGGCGCAGGCGAAATTGATCGCTTTCGACAAAGATCCGCAAGCGGTTGTCGAGGCACAGACTCTCCTCGATCCCCGATTCTCGATTAGGCACGAAGGCTTCAACCAATTGGTACAGCTCGAGGCCTCGAGCATTGCGGGCATCTTGATGGATTTGGGAATCAGCTCACCTCAAATTGACACACCCGAGCGGGGCTTCAGTTTCCGGTTCGATGGGCCGTTGGACATGCGAATGGACACAACGCGTGGGCAAAGCGTTGCACAGTGGTTGGAAACGGCAGAAGCCGACAAAATTGCGGAGGTGATACGTGACTATGGTGAAGAACGGTTTGCTGGCCCCATTGCAAAGGCGATTGTTGCTCGCCGACAGGCACGGGGCCCAATTTCAACCACCACCGAGCTGGCCCAGCTCGTGGCTGACACGGTCAAAACCCGCGAGTCGGGCCAGAACC
>JANNFW010000249.1:0-4601 GCA_031380235.1 Rhodoferax sp.
GACATGGCCCGCCAGTTTGCCGATGTGCCCATGCTCAGCCGCACCCACGGCCAAACTGCCAGCCCGACAACGGTTGGCAAAGAAATCGCCAACGTGGTGATGCGCCTGAATGCCGCCCGCGCAAAAATTGCCGATGTGAAACTCCTGGCAAAGATGAACGGCGCGGTGGGCAACTACAACGCGCATCTATCTGCCTGGCCGCAGTTTGACTGGGAGGCCTTCAGCCGCAGGGTCGTGGCATCGCCAGAACCGCTGGGTTTGGGCCTCACCTTCCAGCCCTACAGCATCCAGATTGAGCCGCACGACTACATGGCCGAGCTGTTTGATGCCGTGGCCCGTACCAACACGATCTTGATTGACTGGTCGCGCGACGTGTGGGGCTACGTGAGCTTGGGCTATTTCAAGCAAAAGCTCAAGGCCGGCGAAGTCGGCTCATCCACCATGCCGCACAAAGTCAACCCGATTGACTTTGAAAACGCTGAAGGCAACCTGGGCCTGGCCAACGCGCTATTGCGCCATTTGAGCGAAAAATTGCCGATCAGCCGCTGGCAGCGTGACCTGACCGACAGCACCGTGCTGCGCAATATGGGTGTGGCGCTGGGCTACGCCGTGCTGGCCTACCAGTCCCTGAGCACAGGCTTGGGCAAGCTGGAGATCAACGAAACTGCGATTGCCAAAGACCTGGATGCCTCCTGGGAAGTGATGGCCGAGCCAATCCAAACCGTGATGCGCCGCTTTGGCCTGCCCGAGCCGTATGAGCAGCTCAAAGCGTTCACGCGCGGCGAGCCCATGACGCGCGAATTGATGCAAGGCTTCATCGCCAAGCTGGAGATTCCCGAGGCTGACAAGCAGCGCCTGCTGGACATGACACCAGGCACCTATACCGGCATGGCAGCAGAGCTGGCACGCCGGGTTTGACGAAATCGACTCACAAATTAACCCACAGGTTAATTTAGGCCATCAAACTCGCTCGGTTTACAAAAATATCAATAATATTTGCCCTTAGCTCTCGTTTAATATAGACAGTTAGGTATCATAAATATAGCATATGGCGCTCAAATCCACCATCTTCAAAGCCAGCCTGCAAATCGCCGACATCGATCACGGCTACTACGCAGACCACGCCCTCACCCTCGCGCGCCACCCGAGCGAGACGGATGAACGAATGATGATCCGCCTAGTCGCCCTGGCCTTGCAGGCGCACAAGCTGCAATCGGTTTGCGCGGGTGACGGCACGCTGGCTTTTGGCGAAGGCATGTCCGACCCTGACGAGCCTGACGCGTGTCTGCGCGACTTCACGGGCCGCACACGGCTGTGGATCGAGGTCGGCCAGCCGGAAGACAAGCCGTTGCTCAAAGCCTGTGGCAAGGCTGACGAGGTGGTCTTGTATTGCTTCAGCCATTCTGCTGAAGTCTGGTGGAAGGGTATCCAGACCAAATTGATCCGCCCGCAGAATCTCAGTGTGTTCAGAGTGCCCACCGCCGCTTCGCAGGCGCTGATACCGCTGGCGCAGCGCAGCATGCAGTTGCAGGCGACGATTCAGGAGGGGGTGCTGATGCTGGGGGATGGCTCCGCTAGCGTGGACATCGAGCCATTGCGTTGGAAGTGATTCCGCACCGTCCGTGGTGGGATCATGCCGACGGGTTACTCATCGCTGCGGCTGTCCCCCGTCCTTCGGACTCCTCCTTGACGCCGCTGCTATAAGTAACCCGCCGACCTGATCCTGCCGAGCCTCTGCTGCTCTCTCAGCGTATTTATTAAACCGCCAACTTGAATTCTCCATCGTGATGCGACGCCAGGTTTGGCGTTTTTCAGCGGGCCGCATATCAACCCAACGCTGCACTTCCTCAAAACTGCGGCCACAGCCCTTGCAGGTCTCATCGCCCTGGCTGGTTGAGCAGATGGCGATGCAAGGGGTGTCGGGCGTGCTCTCGTACCAGGCCAGCCAGGCTTCGTAACCCGCCTTCGGAAACGAGAATTCATCAGCCAGCACCTCATGATGGAAGATCATCAGGGCATAAACCTCTGCGAGCGCGCGCGTCTCGGCGCACAGCGAAAACCCGTCGGGCGACGGCTTTTTATCGCGCCAGAAGTTGATGGCCGATTCAATGTCGGTGATGTGAATTCCAGCCATGACGGATTGCGAAACGAACGGTGCGAGGGGGAGTGGGATGATAGCGCCGCCGAAATGCCACTCAAAACCCCATAACTTGCAAGGATTGAACCATCCGTGCTTGAATGGCGTTACGAAGGGGAGTAGCTCCCACGTTTAGCAGCTCAGGGAGGTGGTCAACATGCTCGTTGCAGGTTGGACATCGCTGTTGAACGTATCGGCAAGTCGTCAATACGAAGCAATGCAAACATGTAGAGCTTCCGGCTTGTTGGGCACACATCGCATGATTTCATGTCGAGCCAGACCTTCGATTGGTGCCCATAGCGGGTCACGTTGATGCAGGTTGGGTGACGTTATTGCGTCACTCCCTGAGCGTTGACGGCATCGCTTTGGGTTGTTGATCGAAACGACTCGAAAGAACTGTCATGGAATTCATGTCTGCCGCCTGGTGGTCGGCCCTGTTAGCCATCATCCTCATCGACCTGGTGCTCGCGGGCGACAATGCCATTGTCATTGCGCTGGCCGCCCGCCACTTGCCGGACAAACTTAAAAGCCGCGCGATCGTCTGGGGCACAGTGGGTGCGATTGCTGTGCGCACACTGATGACTCTAGGCGTTGTCTGGCTGCTCAAAATTCCGGGCTTGATGCTGGCAGGCGGTTTGGGTCTGCTGTGGGTCGCCTACAAACTGCTGGCACAGGATGCCGGACACGGCGAACACGGCAGTCCTGCGGCCACGACGTTTTGGGGTGCCATGAAAACCATTGTTGTCGCCGATGCGCTGATGGGCGTGGACAACGTGCTGGGCGTCGCGGGCGCCGCGCAAGGTGCCATGGACTTGGTGATCATTGGCCTGCTGGTCAGCGTGCCCATCGTCGTCGTTGGCAGCTCTGTCGTGCTGAAGCTGGTCGAGCGATTCCCTGTGATCATCAAGCTGGGTGCCGCCGTGCTGGCCGCAACTGCCGCCAAGATGATCATCAGCGAGCCGGTACTCGACCCGGTGTTCGACCCGCCCGAGGTGCTGCACACCGCCGCTCGCTGGGGCACCTATGCACTCGCGGTGGCGGGCGTGTTGCTGGCGGGGCAATGGGCCAGCCGACGCTCGGCCCAGCCTACCGCAATTTCTGCGCAGCGCTAGGACGCCGCCCAATTCAGAAGCCGTTTTCCCCTCGTGTTTTAACCATCAAAAAGGAGTGCATCATGGACAAAATCATTGTGTATGTGGACGATGCCGCCCACGCGTTGCAGCAACTGGCCCCGATGAAGCGCAGCGCAGAACCCGCGACGATCTGGATCATGGTGGCCTGCCCGCCGCGCTTGACTCAGCACGTCAGCAAATGGGTGACCCACAGCGCACGGGAAAAGTGGCGGGTGAAATGGTCTGACCAGCTATTTGCCCAAATCGCTTCTGGTTTCTCTGACGCGTGTGACTCTGTGGTTCGGGTGGTTGCCAGCGGCAGACTGGCCGCGTTGTCCGACCAACTGCTTGCCACGCACGGTTTGGCGCGGATTCTGGATGCCCGTTGCCCGCGCTTCGGTCAGGATTTAGAGCCGGTCACTCACGGGCAACCGGTTAGCCACCATAGCCGCTGGTCGGTACCCGGCGCAATCGCCGGTGTGGGTGCGGTGATGGCGCTTGCCACAGAGTAAGCCGGGCCAGCGCGGGCTTGGCGCGGATGGTGGCGCTGTTGCGTGTGAGTCGCACAATGCATCAAGATGCTACATTATATGTAGCAGCCTATGCACATCATCCGGGAGCTAAGGGCAATTTAGATTCTCAATTCAGGAAAAAAACTCGTCAAAACCTGTAAAATTAACCTACAAGTTAATTTGTATTGGATATCAACGAATCACCCGAAAATCTACGCTGCCAGCCGCTCCTCCAGCCTCAACCGCGTAGCTTCCAGCTCTTTGGGCAGGTGGTGCTTCAACTGGGTGAACAGCTCGGTGTGCAGCTTGAGTTCTGCGGTCCATGCGGCTTTGTCGAAGCTGGTGACGGTGTTGAACTGGTCTTGGTTGAAGTTCAGGCCGGTCCAGTTGAGTTCTTCGTAGGTGGGGCTGATGCCGAAGGGCTGGTCAACACCGCTGGCTGAACCTTCAATGCGGTCAATCATCCACTTGAGCACGCGCATGTTCTCGCCATAGCCGGGCCAGACGAACTTGCCATCCGCGCCTTTTCTGAACCAGTTGGTACAGAAGATCGCGGGCAGTTTGGCACCTTGGGCCGTGAGCTTTTCGCCCATGGTGAGCCAATGCTGAAAGTAGTCGCTCATGTTGTAGCCGGCAAAGGCGATCATGGCAAACGGGTCGCGGCGCACCACACCTTGCTGGCCGGCGATGGCGGCGGTTGTCTCGCTGCCCATGGTGGCGGCCATGTAAACGCCCTCCACCCAGTTGCGGCCCTGGCTCACCAGCGGCACGGTGGTGGAGCGGCGGCCGCCGAAGATGAAGGCATCAATCGGCACGCCTTTGGGGTCGTCCCACGCCGCA
>JANNFW010000281.1:0-7169 GCA_031380235.1 Rhodoferax sp.
TGTGCCATTGCCATGCTGGGTGCTGTCTTTTTTAAAGCGGCACGCAAGGGGTTTTCAGATGTCGTCTGAATGGGCGATCGAAGCGCACGGTTTGGGAAAGTGCTACAGCTTGTACGAGCGACCTGGTGATCGGCTCAAGCAGTTGCTTTGGGGCCGCTGGCGCGGCCAACGCAAGCCTTACTTCCGCGATTTTTGGGCGCTGAAAAATGTTGACTTTGCCATCAAGCCAGGAGAAGTCGTGGGCATTGTGGGGCGCAACGGCGCGGGCAAGTCCACTTTGTTGCAAATGGTGTGTGGAACGCTGCAGCCCAGTACCGGGGAGTTGAAAGCCAAGGGCCGGGTGGCGGCACTGCTGGAGTTGGGTGCAGGATTCAACCCAGACTTTACCGGCCTGGAAAACATCTACATGAATGCCGCCATTTTGGGGCTGAGCCAAGCGCAGGTTGATGCGCGGCTGGAAGGCATTTTAGCGTTTGCGGACATTGGCGACTTCATCCGCCAGCCTGTCAAAACCTATTCGAGCGGCATGTACATGCGCTTGGCTTTTGCAGTGGCCACCAGCGTGGAGCCTGACATTTTGGTGATTGATGAAGCGTTGTCGGTGGGGGACGGTGCCTTTGCACGCAAGTCGTTTGACCGAATCATGGGCCTGAAAGACGCGGGCAAGACGATTTTGTTTTGTTCACATTCGATGTACCAGGTGGAGGCGCTGTGCTCGCGCGCGATGTGGATTGAGGCCGGAACCCTGCACATGGTGGGATCAGCGGCTGAAGTAACCAGCGCGTACCAGGCCAGTCTGAACGCCAGTGTGGCAGTTGCAACAGCGTTGTATGTGCAGGCTCCTGAACGCTCCGTCGCTGTTGTGCCTGCGGCCAGCGCTGCACCTGGCACAGGACGAATTGACCGGATATTCGCCACTGCCAACGGGGTATCGGGGCGCGAACTGGACGTTGTCAGCGGCGAAACGGATTTGACGATCACAATTGAGTTCTCCATCGATCCGGCATTGCCCTCACCCAGCGTGGCATTCGGTTTTTCCGATGCCAACACCCTGACAGTCGCAAGCGCGCTGTCGGCCAATGATGGTATCCGTTTGAAAGCCGATGCTGACGGCCATGGACGGGCGGTGGTCGTGTTCCCCAAGCTGCCGCTGCTCAAAGGGCGCTACACCGTGACTGGGTTTTTGCTTTGCGAGAACGGCCTGCATCCTTACGAGCAGCGGGAGCGCTGCGTGGCGTTGAATGTGACTCAAAAGGGCCTGGAGCAGGGGCTGGTAACGCTGCCTCATGAATGGCAGACCTGAACGTGAGCTGCGTGGACACGTCAACGCAAAGCGTGACTTCCCACGCCGTGCAGGTGGGCGACTCGACGCTGACACTGCGCGACATGGTGCCCGATGACGTCACCGCGGTATTGGCACTGCACGAACATGTGTTTGGGCCGGGTGCAGATGCACGCTGGTTTGCCTGGAAGTACGGACAGGGTTTGAGCCAGGGCCGAGGCCGTGCGATTGGCGTCTGGCATGACGGTCAATTAGTCGCGTATTGTGGGGGCCTGCCACGCACGCTCACGCTGCACAACACGAATCTGCGCGGGCTACAGATTGGGGATGTCATGGTGCACCCCGCTTGGCGCGGAATTTTGAGTCGGCGCGGGCCATTCTTTCAAGTGTCGAAGCGTTTTTACGATAGTCAGATCGGTACCGCCGACAGCCGCCCATTCGAGCTTGGGTTTGGTTTTCCCAATGAACGGCATTTGCGGCTGGCGGTGCTGCTTGGGCTGCTGCGTGACGGTGGACTGATTCAATCTTTAAGGTGGAACAGCCTGCCCGCGCTCGATTTTCGGCTGCCTTGGTTTTGGCGCTGGCAGCCGCTGCTACCGTCAAACCCCCACTTCGACCGTAAAGTCAACGTCGCATGGACGCGAATGCAGGCCGACCTGCCCGACGTAGTATTGGGACAGCGCGACGCAGCTTACATGCGCTGGCGATATGTCAATAGGCCCAGTGCAAATAGCTCTCATGCAGAAACAATAGTACGCTATCATTTTTTTGAATTGCGGTATCCTTGGTCCAACACCAGCAGGGGGATCGCGGTGCTGGACTTAGCCTCGCCGACACCGCATTGGCTTGACTGGGTAGGCGCAGTCGGGTTAATGCCCCTCGCCAGCCAGGCCTGTCGAATGGAGGCCGCGCGCGCCGGAGCAAGCGAGCTGATGGCGTGGGCCAGTTCCGCCGTGGCGAACTTGCTGGTGAACTCGGACATCCAAGGTCGCGAGGTGTGTGCCGGGTTGGGAATACCCGTCACCTCAGACCTACGAACGCACGACATCGCCGGCATGCAATGGTGGCTGACGGGCGGCGACACAGACTTTCTATGAACAACAGCGATTCGATCAAGCTAAGCTTTGTAACCTGTGCGAGCAATTTGCAGGTGCTCGGCGAGCGTTTGCTGGCATCACCTTGTTTGCAGCGTGCCGGGACCCCGCTGGCGGCGTACTTCAACGCGGCATCGGCAGCACATGGCTTCAATGCAGCGATGGCGGCGGCCCATAACGAACCCACTGATCGGCCCTCGCAAAACTCGTGGCTGGTATGGGTACACCAGGATGTTTTTTTACCGCAAGGCTGGGATGCCGTTTTCGCGCAGGCGCTGACCGTAGCGCTGCAGCGATTTCCCAAATTGGCGGTGGCCGGGGTTTATGGCGTTATCGGGGCGGGCAGTGATGCGCGGCGTGCTGGCCATGTGCTGGATCGGGGAAAGCTTCTGCGCGAGGCTGAGCCGTTGCCTTGCTTGGTGGACAGTCTGGACGAGCTGCTTTTTGCTGTTCGCATCGATAGCGGCTTGAAGTTGGACAGCGCGCTGGGGTTTGATTTTTATGCAACCGATCTGGTGTTGCAGGCACAAAAACAAGGCTGGCAGTGCGCTGTCGTGGACGCTTATTGCGAGCACTGGTCAAGCACGCCTGCCAGTGGGAATCTGCCCGATGCGGTGGTGCAGCGCGTTTTGACCAATGGCACAGTTTTTGAGCAGAAATGGCATCACCGCCTGCCGATCACCACGCCCTGCTTTGAAATTGGTCAAGTGGGAGACGTTGCCCGATCGATGAAGCAGATCGTGGCTACCCCGTTGCAAGGTGTACCTTGAAAATGGCTCTGATCAGTGGTATCAAGCGCTGGTTGTATCAAAGCATCAAGCGTGGCTCCTGGCGTTACGGCTGGCAGGGTCTGGACTACGGGGTTGTCCTTCCACTGATCGCCCGTCTGCCCTTGACCTGGGCGTATCGCATGGCAGATTGGCGAGGCGCCTTCAATGCCCGACGAGCGCGCGATTGGGCTGAGCTGTCAGTGGGTTTTCCTTACATCGGCGAGCGCAGCGCTGAGGCATTTCGAGAAATTCTTCCCAACGCTTCGGCCGCCGAGATCGCCGATTTGGTCGTACAGCGTTATCAGACCGTCGCACGCGAGGAGCTGGAGGGCCTGCTGGCCATCCGGGGACGGTTGGGCGAAATCCAGATGGCGTTGGGGCCGATTCGCGAGACACTTTCGCAGCGGACAGCAGGGCGAGGTCTGGTAGTGGTTATGAGCCATTTCGACAACCTTTTTTTAGGGCTGACGGGCATGGCACGCTGCGGCCTTCCGACTTACCTGATGACTTCTGACATTGTCCAGGATGCGCGGGTCCACCCCAAGGTTAGGCAGTTTTTTGCGGAAAAGTACCGTAGTTATGTACAGCAGATGGCAGGCGGAGATTTTCTTCCCACCAGCAGCCTCGCGCGTGACAAGTTTTACTCGGTTCTGCGACAGGGAGGCGTGGTCGTGGTGATTTCCGAAACGCCAGCAAGCCCAGACAAAGACAAAGGAACTTGGGTGTCCTGGATGGGCAAGCGCCGCAAAATGGCTGACAGCGCGCTTCGCATGGCCTTGGAAACCGGCAGCCAGATAGTGGGCATGCGAAATCGGCAAGTGACTCCGGGGCATATTGCTTTGCAGTGGTCTGCCTTGGTCAACCCGGAAGATTTTCAACAGTACGGAGATTCCGCAGCGCGAGAAATGATTTATGCACCAATCTTCGCGTTTTTAGAGGTTGGCATCAAAGCCGACCCAGGTCGCTGGTGGGCGGCACACCTTTTGGGGGACTTCGCGGTTCAAGAGGGTGTGCATGACGCTTGACGTTATCGTTGTCAATTTTTTTGGCGCTCAAGATGTGGCGCGGTGTCTTGCGAGTCTTTCCCAGTGGCGGCAGGGCATCGTGTGGGTGGTGGACAACAGCAATGACCCCGGCGAAGCACAGAAGCTGCAGGCGCAGTGCGCTGGTCTGGACTGGGTGCGCCTCGTGATTTCCCCTGAAAATCTAGGGTTTGGCCGAGGCTGCAATCTAGCGTTTGCACAGTCTACGGCGGATACGGTGCTGCTACTCAACCCGGATGCCCGCATCACCCCAACCAACATCACCATACTGGCGCAAGCGCTTCAAAGCGAACCCCGTTGGGCGGCGGTCTCGCCCCGGATGTTCTGGAATGAGGCGCGCAGTTTTTTGCTGCCGTTGGCCACCGCACAGACGCCCGGTGCCACCGTCATGTCGGCGCTGGTCAGTCATTCACGTCGCGGGGCCGCCTTTTTGGCCGAACGTCAATTGCGGCGTGTGCAGGAACAGCTACGCTCTGAAGCCCCTCCTTTTGAGGTGCCGATGCTGGCTGGCTCAGTGATGTTGCTGCGTCGCCAAGCCGTGCTGGATGCTGGCGGACTCTTCGATCCAGACTACTTCATGTTTTTTGAGGATGCCGACCTGTCGTTGCGGTTGCGTAAAGCTGGCTATTCGCTGGCGATGGTGCCCGCCGCCAGCGCGGAGCATGAGTATCGGCACAAGGCCTTCAAAATTAGCATGATGGCCACGAGCCAACACCTGTATTTCAGCAAGCAGTACCCTGCGTTTTATCGCTGGTCTGGCAAGCTCTCCCGGGTAACCGCGCTGGCGAGACCGGTGAAACTTACCAATTGGTTCAAGGTCATCTCAAAGCCCGTCAAAACCGCGCAAGAATTTTCAGCCTGCACTGACAACAGGCGGGTACTGGCGTTCAGCCCGTCCCTGCTAATGATGCCCGCCTTGTTCAGGCCTTCATTCAATGAAGCCCATTGCTTTACCGAGGAAGAATGGAACCTCCTGGAGCCTGCTTGCTACGCAGTGCTGGTGCAAAGTACCGACCTGAACCGCAAACCTGAGTGGTTTTACTTCGAACGCGCAGCGGTTTGACTAAGCCTTCTCCCATAAGCACGCATGGGTTTTTCAATGGCATGGTGCGCAGCAAAAGCCATGAGCAAGGTGATGCCTGTGCAAGCTAGTAAAGCCGCCCACCCACTCATCGCCGGAACAACACGCCCTAAAATTTGGGGTGCGGCATTGTGAAACAGGTAAACCCCGTAACTGAGCCCGCCCATGACCCTAAAAACGGGCTGAAGAATTAGCCTGGGCTCCGAGCGCGGCGGCAATGCTGCTGAGTCTGTGAAGCGACTTGTGACACCGATGGGTGGACTGGCGACACCACTCACAATCAACGCATAGCCCAACGCAGCACCCAAGCCGATATTGCCACCAATCCACACTGGCACTGCGCGGGCAACGCCACCCACTGAAGCCACATGGTTCATAAAAATGACGGCCATTCCCGCCAATACCAAAAAGCCCAATACCAGACGCAGCAAGGCTGCCACGCCACGCGTGTCGCGCTGCACCATGGCATAGGCCAAGGAACCCAGCATGAACTCAACCAGCAGGCCAGGAAGATGAATTGTGGCTATCGCCCGCGCTGTGACACCTTTTTCGTCTGGCGACGCGACTGCCACCAGCGCCAAATGGATGGTCGCTGCCAACAACACCAATCCGACAAACCGAAACCGCCCAAACCGACGCTGGCTCGAAAGCCATGCCAGCAAGGGCAAGAGGAGGTAATACTCAACCTCGGGGGGGAGGCTCCAGAACGCCGGGTTGTAGAAGTTTGCGATTGCCAACGATGTGAGCGTATGCCCCATTAACAAATGCACCCCAAAATGATCCCACGCTGTTGCGTCGGGAAGGCGTAACCCCACGTAAATCAACAGTGCGCATAAGTAAAGCGGGTACAGGCGGAAAAAACGACGAATCAGATGCGGTCGCAGACTCAAAGGTTTGCCAAAAAAATAGGGGGCAAAAACGTAGCCACTAAGTACGAAAAAAAGGTCAACACCCGTGCTGGCGAAGCCCCACATCCCGGCTTGCGGTGTCAAAAAATAGGTGTAATGGGTCGCCATGACCAAGATTGCCGCCACACCGCGCAATGCTTCAATGACCGGATCGCCATCCGCCTGCCGATGGGTAAGTCTGTCAGAAGTGATCTGAAATTGCGCACTCATGGGGGCGGATTGTGACACCCAAATCCCTACAATATGGGCTCAACACCCTGACCTCATGCCCGTTCTTGTTGCCGTCGTCATCCCGTGCTACCAGGTGAAAAATCACATCCTGGGTGTCCTGTCACGGATCGGTGCAGAGGTGGATCGCGTCTTTGTTATTGATGATGCCTGCCCTGAGGAATCGGGGCGGCTGGTGCAGGAACAATGCAGCGACGCGCGCGTCAGCGTCATCCTGCACGAAGTTAACCAAGGGGTGGGGGCTGCGGTGATGACGGGCTACGTGGCCGCCCTGAAAGAGGGAGCCCAGATCATTGTGAAAGTGGATGGCGACGGGCAGATGAACCCGGCACTGATTCCCCATTTCATCGCACCCATTCTCAAAGGACAGGCCGATTACACCAAGGGCAACAGGTTTTACGACTTGACTCAGATTGGGCAAATGCCTGTCGTCCGTCTGGTTGGCAACGCGGCGCTGTCCTTCATGGCCAAGGTGTCGACTGGATACTGGAACCTTTTTGACTCCACCAATGGATTTACAGCCATCCATGCAAAAGCGGCACGGCGCATTGCGTTTGACAAGGTCAGCCCGCGCTACTTTTTTGAGACCGACCTGCTTTTTCGCCTCAACACCATCCGGGCCGTGGTGGTGGACGTTGCGATGGATGCGTCTTATGG
The DNA here is from genome assembly GCA_031380235.1 of Rhodoferax sp. GTDB lineage: Bacteria > Pseudomonadota > Gammaproteobacteria > Burkholderiales > Burkholderiaceae_C > JANYCG01. The sequence continues at coordinate 7,064 of JANNFW010000281.1, forward strand.
CTCAGAGACGAGCAGCCTTCGCGTGACCCAGGTGTTCGGTGAGTTTCTCGTCAAGCGAGATCGTGCGACTGAAGCTGTGGATTATTTGAAGCAGGCGATCGCGGCG
>JANNFW010000643.1:0-4327 GCA_031380235.1 Rhodoferax sp.
GTGGGTGAAAAGCTCGAAGAGCTTGAAACCTTTAGCGCGCGAGAGTTTGCGCAGGCGCTGCTGGCTTAATTTTTAAGTCGCCGCGTAAGATCGCATCGCTTTTTTCGACTCCATTTCTTTGCTTATCAACATCTCATGACAACTTTCTCTACCGCACTTTCTCGCCGACAAGTCTTGACATTGATGTCGGCTAGCGTCGCCGCCCCGCTCTTCGCCCAAACCGGCACGCCCTGGTCAACGATTGAATCCAAAGCCCGCGGGCAAACGGTCTACTTCAACGCGTGGGCGGGCAGCGAGAAGATCAACACCTACCTGCAATGGGCCGGGGCTGAAGTGCAAAAGCGCTATGGTGTGAAGTTGGAGCATGTGAAACTGACCGAGACGGCTGAGGCCGTTAAACGTGTGCGCAGCGAAAAAGCAGCGGGTAAGCTGGCCGATGGCACGGTGGATTTGGTGTGGATCAACGGCGAGAACTTTTTGGCGATGAAGCGCGAAGCATTGCTGTTCGGCCCTTTTTCTGAGAGCCTGCCCAGCTATCAATATGTGGATGTAGCAGGCAAACCGACGACTCGCATGGACTTTTCAGAACCCGTTGAAGGCCTGGAGGCGCCGTGGGGCATGGCGCAATTGACTTTTTTTGCAGACAGCAAAAAGGTTCCCACACCACCCAAGAGCATGCTCGCGCTGTTGGACTTCGCCAAAGCTAATCCAGGCCGCGTCACTTACCCGCGCCCGCCGAATTTCCATGGCATGACCTTCATCAAGCAGGCGCTGGTTGATGTCAACGTAGACCGCACGGCGCTGTACAAACCCGTCACGCCCGAGGCGCTCGCCAAAGCCGGTGCACCTTTGTGGGCGTATCTGGATGCACTGCACCCGCACCTATGGCGCGCGGGCAAACAGTTTGTGCAAAACGCCGCCGCCATGCGCCAAATGATGAGCGACGGCGAGCTGATGCTGGCCTTCACCTTCAACCCCAACGAAGCCGCTAACGAGATCGCCGCCAAGCGCTTGGTGGAAACGGTGGTCAGCTATCAATTGACGAATGGCACGATTGGCAACACGCACTTTTTGGCGATCCCCTTCAACGCCAAAGCCAAAGAAGGTGCGCAGGTTCTGGCCAACTTTTTGCTCTCACCCGAAGCGCAAGCGCGCAAGGCCGATATCAGCCAATGGGGCGACCCCACGGTGCTGGCCATCGACAAACTCCCCGCCGCAGAGCGCGAGCGCTTCGCCGCCAAACCGCAACCCGGCCAAGTCGAGCAGGTGATGCGCACCCTCCCCGAGCCGCATGGCAGTTGGGTGGATGCGTTGTCCAAGGAATGGCTGGCGCGGTATGGGCAGGGTTGAGGGCGGGTGATCAGGGCTTGAAAGGAACGTGTTTGCTCCAAGCCGTCACGGCTTGCTCGCCGCCACACACGACCCCATAAACACCACCTTGCCCGCAGCAGTCACCAAGCTTGCCTCCGCCGTGTCGCGGTCGATTTTCCAACGCGCGGGGCCGCTGCCGAAGCTGATCTCGACATCGGTCACAGTGCCGGTGCTCATCCACTGGTTGTTGACCGAGACAACTTTTTCTGAATCGCTAAACCGCACGCTGACATCTTCGTGCGTCTGGTTGGCACCGTTGGGCTGGAGGTCGCACAATGCCGTGCGCATGTCTGACGGGCCGCCGTTTTCAAACAGGTCTTTGGCGATTTGAACAGCACGCGCTGGGCGTTGCGAGGTGGCGCAGGCGAACTCGGCTGTGGAGCGGCTGGCATCGAGCATTTTGGTTTTGACAAACATGCTGCTACCCAGAACTGCATTGGCGCTGACCAGGCGCGCTCTGGACGATGCACCCTGTGGTGTCAAATCAAACGGCGATGAGGCGGTGGACAGCATTGCCAAGCGCAGCGGCAACCGGCAGTCGGCCACAAAATGTGTGTACGAGAGCGGCCCACTGGGCTGATTGATGCTGCCGCTGATGGTCGCACTCACGCGCACCAGCACGCCTGAGACGTGGTGTGCATCCACAAGCGCCAGCGAAATCGGATCAACCCCGTACAGCACATCGTCAATGCGTTGCACCAGCAAAACTGCTTTGCTCTGCGCTGAAGTTTGCGCGGCCGCGCTGCATGCGGTGACAAAAAGCAGCAACGCAACTAAGGATTTGCGGTAGCCTGCTGCCTTCATGTGCCAATCTATACAGTGAATAAAAGCCATCAACCTTCGCCTGGAATGTTGCCGAATTTTAGAGTCAGCCGCAGGTCGATTGTCAGAGGTGCATCTGGCTTGGTTATATTCACTGCTATCCCTTTCAACTCGAAACACTTTTCTTCAGCCATCACCTCCTCTGCTGCCATGACGCAACTTCTCCCCCATATTCAAATCGAAAGCGCCCCCAACCCGACTGCTGCCGTGATCTGGCTGCATGGGCTGGGTGCCGATGGCAATGACTTTGCCAGCTTGGCCCCGCAGCTGGACTTGAGCGGCTGCCCACCGATTCGCTTTATCTTTCCGCACGCGCCCAGCATGCCCGTCACCATGAACGGTGGCTATGTGATGCCCGCCTGGTACGACATTTTGGGCACTGACCTGGTTCGCCGTGAAGACGCGGTGGGCATTCGGAAATCAGCGATGGCGATTGAAGCGTTGATTGCGAACGAAGTCGCGCGCGGCATTGCGCCGTCCAAAATCGTGCTGGCGGGTTTCTCGCAAGGCTCTGCGATGGTACTGCACACGGGGCTGCGCCATAACGCGAAGTTGGGCGGCATCATCGCGCTGTCGGGCTATTTGCCACTCGCCGATACGCTGGCGTCTGAGCGCAGTGCCGTTAACCAGGCCACCCCCATCTTCATGGGCCACGGCACGCAAGACCCGATGGTGGTGCTGCCCCGCGCAGAAGACTCACGCAACGCGCTGGCCACGCTGGGCTATGCCGTGCAGTGGCACACTTATCCGATGCCGCACAGCGTGCATCCGCAGGAGATTGTGGATATTGGGCGGTTTCTGAAGTCAGTACTCGGTAGCTAGTGGCTGTGTTAGGCTAAAAATTAACCTAAGAGTTAATTGTTGATCAAAAGCCGTCAAAATTCTCGAAAATATGAACCAAATAGTGCCCTAGCTCTCGCATAACGTGCATAAAACGCTACATATAATATAGCAATTGACGCCTTGTCGCATCCCCTCAACCACGAAACCCTCACCCATGCCAAACCGTCAACACTACACCCGCGCCGACCTTGATCGCTTGGCGGTCAGCGCCATGGTCGAGCGTGGCCTCAAGCCTGAGTTTTCCGCCAGCGCCATGCAGCAGATGGCGCAAATCCACGGGCCCAGCGGCGAAGCAGGCGAGGGTATCAGCGACATGCGGCACCTCTTGTGGTGTTCGATTGACAACGACGATTCGCGTGACCTCGATCAGCTCAGCGTGTGCGAGCCGCTGCCGCAAGGTGCCATCAAAGTGTGGGTAGCGATTGCCGATGTGGACACCTTGGTCCGCCAAAATTCTCCGGTGGATCACCATGCCCAAGCCAACACCACGTCCGTCTACACGTCGGTACGTATCTTCCCGATGCTGCCCGAGCGTCTGTCTACCGACCTGACTTCGTTGAACCCAGATGAAGACCGTTTGGCCATGGTGACCGAGATGGTCTTCAACGCCGATGCGACGATGGCCGGGTCGACCGTCTACCGGGCACGCGTTCACAACCACGCCAAGTTGGCTTACGACGCGGTGAGCGCCTGGATCGAAGGCGAGGCAGCCTTGCCCGCCGCTGCGGCAGCCGTGCCCGGCATGGACTTGCAATTGCGCACGCAAGATGCCTTGGCGCAGGCCTTGCAAGCCAAGCGGCGTGGCGAAGGGTCGCTGGATTTTGAGAGCTTTCAGCCGCGCGCCGTGTTTGACGGTGACAAGGTGGTTGAAATTCGCCAACAAGCGCAAAACCGCGCGCGCCAGTTGATTGCCGAGCTGATGATCGCCACCAACGGTTGCACTGCGCGTTTTCTGGCCGACAAAGGCAGTGCGTCGCTGCGACGCGTGGTGCAATCCCCCGAGCGATGGATGCGCATCGTGGGCGTTGCCAAAGAATACGGCGAAGACCTGCCCAGCACGCCAGACTCCAAAGCGCTGGAGCATTTTTTGCTCAAACGCCGCAAAGCCGATCCGCTGCGGTTTCCTGATCTGTCACTGGTGATCGTCAAGCTCATGGGTCGCGGCGAATACATCATGCAAGCGCCCGGTACCGTCCCGATGGGCCATTTTGGTTTGGCTGTGCGCGACTACACCCACGCCACCGCGCCCAATCGGCGGTTCCCCGATTTGATCACCTCGCGTCTGATCAAG
>JANNFW010000299.1:0-6382 GCA_031380235.1 Rhodoferax sp.
AACGGGTAAGTTGCACGAGGTCAAGCGTAAACCCTTGATTTTACGGGGCGATTGATGCTTTACGCTCTTGCCTAAAGAAGATGAACGCATGAGCACACAACAACTGATTTTGAGCCTGGTGCTGGCGACCATGGTGTTTTCGGTCGCACTGGAGGTCAAGCCCGATGACTTTCGGCGCGTCATGCAAACCCCGAGAGCGGTGCTGTGCGGGCTGATTCCGCAGTTCATCCTGCTGCCCGTGGGCACGTGGTTGGCCACACTGGCGCTGGATTTGCCGCCCAACATTGAAGTGGCGATGATTCTGGTTGCCTCCTGCCCCGGTGGCAGTTTGAGCAATGTGGTGACGCACTTTGGTCGCGGCAACACGGCCCTGAGCGTGAGCATTTCGGCAGCGGCCAGTTTGCTTGCCTTGGTCGCCACGCCATTCAACTTCAGCTGGATGGTGGCAAGCAACCCCAACACCGCCAGTTGGCTCAAAGTGCTGGCGATTGACCCGTCAGACATCTGGATCAGCCTGGTGTTGCTCCTCGCGCTGCCGATGAGCCTGGGCTTGATCGTGGCGACGCGCTTCCCAGCCTTCACGTCAAAGATTCAAAAGCCGCTGGCCAACTTTGTGCTGTTCATGCTGCTGGCCTTCATCGTGGCGGGGCTGTTCAAAGAGCGGCAACTGCTGAATCTTGCGCTCTTGCCGCTGCTGTTGATCGTGGTGCTGCACAACGCCAGCGGCCTGTTTTTCGGCTGGATCACCAGCATGGCGATGCGCGTGAGCGAGCGTGACCGGCGCGCGGTGATGATCGAAGGCGGCATGCAAAACGCGGGGCTGGCGCTGGGCATCATCGCCGTGCAATTCAACAGCGACATCGGGATGGTGACGCTCGCCAGTCTATGGGGCATTTGGCATATCGTCAGCGGCATGACGCTGGCAACGATTTGGAGGCGCAAAGATGCAAGACAACGACGCTGAACCGCTTGATCTGCTGATCAAAGGTGCGACGGTAGTAGACGGCAGCGGCGCGGAACCCTTCGTCGCGGACGTGGGCGTGCGCGCGGGCCGCATTGTGGCCGTAGCCAAAATCATCTCAGCGGCGACTGAAACTATTGATGCCACAGGCCTGTGGCTCACCCCCGGCTTTGTCGACATCCACACCCACTACGACGGCCAGGTGACCTGGGACGAGTGCTTCACGCCCAGCATCTTTCATGGCGTGACCACGGTGATGATGGGCAACTGCGGCGTTGGTTTTGCGCCCAAACGCCCCGGCGGCGAAGACGCGCTGATCAAGCTGATGGAAGGTGTGGAAGACATCCCCGGCGCGGCCTTGCACGAGGGCATCAAGTGGGATTGGGAGAGCTTCCCGCAGTACATGGACGCACTGGCCAAAACGCCGCGCAGCCTGGACTACCTGGTGCAGGTGCCGCACGACCCGCTGCGCATGTACGTGATGGGCGAGCGCGCGGTGGCGAAGGAAGTCGCCACCCAGCAAGACATCGACGCGATGCGCGATCTTCTGCGTGACGCGCTGAAGGCAGGGGCTGCGGGCTTCAGCACCGGGCGCAGCGACAACCACCGCACGTCCGAAGGCAAAGAAACACCCGCTGCAGAAGCCAGCGCCGACGAGCTTGCAGGCATCGCCAAGGCGTTTAACGGCTTGAACCACGGCGTGGTGCAGATGGTCAACGATTTCGATTTACTGCGCGGTGCGCCTGATGATGTTGACGGTGCCACAAAGCGGTTCAACGCCGAGTTCGATTTGGTCGAGCAGCTCGCGCGCGCAGCAGGCAAACCGCTGTCGATGACCTGGCTACAGCGCGACCCCGGCGGCAAGCAGTTTGAAGCAATTCAACACCGTGTTGATGCCGCCGCGGCCGCTGGCTTGCCGTTGTACCTGCAAACCGCGGCACGTGGCATTGGCGTAATCAACGGGCTGGATGCGAGCTTTCACCCCTTCATGGGCGCGCCTGCTTACAAGGAAGTGGCGCACTTGCCGCTGGCCGAGCGCGCTGCCGCGCTGCGCGACCCGGCCCGCAAATCGCGCGTGCTCTCAGAAAAGTCAGATGTCTTGGCCGGCGATGGCACCGCCGTGCCGCCACTGGTAGACATTTTGCTGGCGCGCATCGACCTCATCAGCGCCCGCATGTTCCCACTGGAAACCAACCTGAACTACGAGCCATCCGTCATGCAGAGCTTCTTGGTTCAAGCCAAGCAGAAAGGTATCAAGCCGCTGGAAGTGATTTTTGACCACCTGTACGCAGGCGACGGCAGCAACTTGCTTTACTTTCCGATCTTCAATTACAACGACGGCAATCTGGACGTGATCCGCCAGATGCTCGCCCATCCGCGCGCGCTCTTCGGCTTGAGCGACGCAGGCGCGCATGTAGGCACGGTGTGCGATGCCAGCTTCACCACCTTCATGCTGACCCACTGGGTGCGCGACCGTGCCAACGGTAAGCTGCCACTGGCGCAAGCGGTTGAGATGATGACGCAGCGCAATGCGCGGTACCTGGGGTTGAGTGACCGGGGCTCGATTGCCGTCGGCATGAGGGCAGACCTGAACTTGATCGACCCGGCACGGCTGTCGATGGGAACACCTGAGCTGGTGCGTGACCTGCCCGCTGGCGGCAAGCGGTTTTTGCAGAAAGCGCAAGGCTATGTGGGCACCTGGGTGAATGGGCAGCGCGTGCAGAGCGACGGGAAGATCACAGCGGCCCGACCGGGGCGATTGGTGCGGATGGGCGTGTGATTTGACGGGTTAAGCTTGTTTGAAGTATCTACTACAAATGTAGTAAAAATTGAACATTTTGGACTGTTTTTGATCAAATTGATGCCTCCAGGCCTATTTTATCAATGAAATAGGTCTCTAGCTCTCGAGTAACATGCACAAAAAGCTATATATTTAATAGCAACTATTTAGGTGACAGCTCTAACCCACATGCATTCAGATGATCGCATAGGGGTTCGGGTGATCATGACAAGCAACCAGCATAGAGCCAGGAGGCTGACGGTGCGTACCGTATATCCGTCGACACTCACGAATCTACAGCCTTGTCCGACGGTTTGGCTGGCAACTCTTTCACCATGCGGTCAAAGTCAGACTCAAACGTCAGATCGTCCACCCATCGGAATTTATCGAATTCCAGCTCAGCCTGATTTTTGGCGAGCTGTGCCGATACCGTGCCAGCGCCCTGCAAAATCTTGCGGTCATTCAGCGTCAAAAACCCTTCCAGTTTGGCAATCCAGTCGTGCATGGTCATGGCGACGCGCCGCAGGGCCTGCCCGTCCGCAAAAATCAGGTACTGCTCAGCCAGATTGTTCAGGGCACGCAACTCCTCCTCTGACAGATAGTTTTTGGCGATGCTCACGTCAGCCTTGCGGATGCGCGTACCTTGCCACGTAGTCAGCCCCATATTGGCCTGACTGCTGTTCGCCCGTGTCGCGATCAGCTCGGCCGCGGTCTGGCCATGCACGGCGTAATGCACCTTGTTCTGCACGGTCGCGAAAAAAGCCTGCGTCAATTCATGGCTGCTGTCGTAGTCCACGCTGGTGGCATAGATGTCGGTGATTTTTTGGTAGAAGCGCCGCTCACTGGTTCTGATATCTTGCAGGCGGCGGGCCAGCTCGTCAAAGTAGTCTACTGCCTTGCCCGGATTTTTGAGCCGCGTGTCATCCAGCACAAAACCCTTGACGATGAACTCCTTCAGCTTGTCATTGGCCCAGCGGCGAAAGCGCACCCCCACAGGGCTGCGCACCCGAAAGCCCAAGGCCAGCACCATGTCCAGGTTGTAATGCTCAACTTCGCGCACAACCTCACGCCCACCTTCCGTTTGAACTGTTCGGAATAACCGAACAGTTGCCTCCGGTGTCCATTCGCCGTCCTCAAAAATGTGCTTAATGTGCTCGCTGATGGTGCCCTTGGCCTTGCCAAACAGCTCGGTCAACTGCTTCTGGTTCAGCCAAAGGGTGTCGGCATCCAGCTTCACATCGATGCGGGTGGAGCCGTCTTCGCTTTGGTAGATTAGGAATTGCTGGGGGGCGGTCATACAACGTTTTTCGGGAAGATGTGAGCGGTACGCAAGCCCGCAGCGCCTCACCTAGGTTTTCGGCTTTGGCACACCGCGATTTGCGTCACCGGTTTATTCCAGAAATTCCCTTCTCTGAGCCTATTGCTCAGTCATTAAAGTCGAGAATTACTACAAATGTAGTAAAATTGATCATTTTGAGCTGTTTTTTGACCCAACTAATGCTTCGTGACCTATTTTTCTAATTAAATCGGCCTCGAGCTCTCAAATAATATGCATAGTCAGCTATATATTAAATAGCAATCAACCAGCAAGAACCCGCCTGCGCCACGCCGCAATCAACATCGTTGCAACGCCAAGAATCCAATACGGCCACAGCCCAAAGCGCGACACCCACTGTGCGAACGGGGTCAGGCCATAACCGTTCTCAACGCTGCCGCCACGGCCTTGAACCTCGGCGCTCAACACGCCACGCGTATGGCGCAGAAGCGAATGGGTGACGCGGCCTGTGTGGTCGATGATGACAGTCGCGCCGGTGTTGGTGGCGCGGATGAAGGGGCGCTCGAACTCGATGGCGCGCATGCGGGAGATGTTCAGGTGCTGGTCAATGGCGACGGTGTTGCCAAACCAGCCGATGTTGCTCACGTTCACAAAGATCGTGGGTGATTTGGCAGGGTCGGCAAAGCGCGCGCCAAGCTCTTCACCAAACAAATCTTCGTAGCAGATGTTGGGGGCCAAGCGCTGGCCCTGCACTTCAAACGAAGCTTGGCCCACGGCCCCCCGGTTGAAGTCGCCCAGCGGAATGTTCATCATCCGGGTGAACCACTTGAACAGCGGCGGGATGAACTCACCAAACGGCACCAGGTGGTGTTTGTCGTACTGGTAAGACTGGCCGGCATGAACGCCCATGACGGAGTTGGTGTAGCCCTCGGTGTAGCTGCCCAGTGGAATGCCGACCAGGAGCGCTTGCTTGCCGCTCTCGATTGGTCTTGTCAAACCTTCCCAATAGCCCTCTGGCAACTGCTTGGGCAATAGGGGAATAGCCGTTTCTGGCGCAACGATCAGGGCCGCTTTTGACGCGGCAATTTGCTCGCCATACCAGCGCAGGGAATCGGCGATACCCGTGCCGGGTTGAAATTTTTCGTCTTGTGCGATATTGCCTTGCAGCAGGGCCACTTCCAGCGCGCCCGTGGATTTGCTGAATTCGCGCTGGGTAACAACCGTCACAAAGGCCAGAATCATCAGAGGCATCGCAGCGCGCAGTAAGCCCAGGTCAACGACCTTACGTTGGGCGCGGTTTTCCGCCACGCGCGCCAGGCGCTTCCCAAAACTACGCACTAACTCCACCAGCCACCACGCGGCCCAAGCGGCCAGTGTGGCTACGCCGTAAGCACCCACATACTTCGCCAGTACGGCCATGCCGTCAATGTGCGCGTAACCCGCCGCGCCCCAGCCAAAGCCGGTAAACCAGGTGCCCCGGCACATTTCAGCCATCGTCCAAAGGCCAGCAAACAGGAGCGATGACAGCGCTTGGTTGGCGGATCGCAGGTAAACATACGCTGCACAGGCGGCTGCGTAATAGAGCGCCAGCAGGCTGCCCAAGGCAAAGATCGAAATGACCGTCAGCACCCCGTTCAACCCGCCGTAGGTGTGCATGGAGATGTAGAGCCACCAGAACGTGCCACAAAGCCAGGCCGTGGTGAACAGCCAGCCCGACCAAGCGGCTTGCTTCGGAGTTTCGCAATGACTCAACTGCCAGATCAGCGCCGCCATAGCCAGCAGTTGCAGCCAGCCTGCGGGCTGCCCATCCCAAGGCGTTCCCATGGAGGCGGCGTGCGCAAGACCCGCGACGATGGAGAAAACGCCGCCTACCGCAGCTTGCCGGGTGACGTTCAAAACAGCCTCAACGCTGAAGCAGTTTCAGCGCACAACGCGCGACACCTTGAACCACTTGACCGCGCCACCCTTGGTGTGAAGCACCGCAAATTGCAAACCGGCCAGCGTGTGCTGCTCACCGCGCTTGGGCACGTGGCCCATCTCATGCGCGATCAGCCCGCCAATGGTGTTGAACTCGTTGGCAGAGTCGGAGCTTGCCAGCGTTACGCCAAAGGCTTCGTCCACGCGCTCAATGGCGGTGTCGCCACTGACGCGGTAGGTGCGGTCTGCCAGCGCGAAGATGTCGCCCTCGTCTTCGGCAATGTCAAACTCGTCTTCAATCTCGCCGACGATCTGTTCCAGCACGTCTTCGATGGTGATCAAGCCCGCCACGCGGCCAAATTCGTGAATCACCACCGCCAGATGGTTGCGGTTGCCGCGATACTCGCGCAGCAGGTCGTTCAAGCCTTTGCTTTCGGGCACGAACACC
>JANNFW010000382.1:0-2870 GCA_031380235.1 Rhodoferax sp.
TGGAGCGGCACAGGGACAAGCCAATCCCCATGCCATCCACCTTGGTGGAGAAAAAGGCTTCATAAAGCCGCTCCATCACCTGCGGGGCAAGGCCCTTGCCTGAATCCTGCACGGAAAACTCCACCACGGGCTTGTCGTCCACGCGTTTCAAGCCCACCCGCAGCACCACGCTGCGCCGTGCAGTGGGGCGCTGGGCGGAGTCCACCGATTCAGCGCCGTTCTTGAGCAGATTCACCAGCACCTGCTCGATCAAGATCGGATCCACCATCAGCTTGGGCAGGCGCGCCGCCACGTAGTGTGTAAGGCGCACATTGCGCCTGCGCACCTCGATGTCAGCCAGCTCTACCGCCTCACCGACCATGGACGCTATTTCGGACAGTGCGCGGTTCGGCTCGCTGCGCTTCACAAAGGAGCGAATCCGCTGGATGATCTGACCCGCGCGCAAGGCCTGTTTGGAGGTTTTCTCAAGCGCGCCGAGCAGTTCTTCCTGAGTGATTTGCTGCGCCCTGATGCGCGAGGCCATGCCGTCGCAATAATTGTTGATGGCAGTCAAAGGCTGGTTCAGCTCATGCGCGACGCTGGATGCCATCTCGCCCATCGTGATCAGGCGGCTGGCGTTCTGCGCGCGCTCGGCCTGGGCGGCAGCTTGCTCTTCGGCCAGTCGGCGTGCCGTAATGTCGGTGGCGATCACCATTTGCGCCAGTCGGCCATCGACCCAGCTCAAATAACGGGTGCGCACCTCGATCCACTTGGTCAACTCGGGCAGGTAGATCTCTGAGCTCTCGGTTTCCGTGTCTTCCAGCGCACTGGCGGGCAGCCCGGCAAACGAGTCCACATGGTCCTGCGATTCATCATTGAGGGGTCGCATCGGAATGCCTGCCTGCGCTACCAATTGCAGGTGGCCTGCTGCCAACGCACCAAACCAAAGCCGGTACAGCTTGTTGGCAAACAGCAGCTCATCGCTGCCCAGTGGCGCGACGGAAACAGAAGCATCCAGTGCTTCCAGCACGGTCGTGAAACGCTCATAGGAAGCCGACAACTGCTCGCGGATGCGGTTGGGCTCGGTGATGTCGGTCATCGAGGTCATCCAGCCGGTCTGCGCGCCACGCGAATCAATCAGCGGCGACACATACAGCCGCGCATCAAACAGCGAGCCGTCCTGGCGCTGCACCCTGACCTGGATGCCGCCCGGCGTGGTGCGGCCATGCAGCTCATCGTCAAGGCGCGAAGTTAAAGACTCGCGGTCACTCTCGGGCCAGTACGGAAACGGCGCAGTGCGGCCCACCAGTTCGGCCTCGCTCCAGCCGGTCATCTGGCAAAACGCGGCGTTGACGTAAGTGATGCGGCCTTGGAGATCCATCGCGCGCATGCCGGTGAGCATCGAGTTCTCCATCGCGCGGCGAAAGTTGGTCTCTGAGATCAGCGCCTGCTGCGCCTGCTGACGTCGGCGCATATGCCGCCAGTTGCCCAGGAGCATCCACGAGGTCATGCCACTCATGGCGATGACCAGCCAGAACAGGCCGCTGCCAATAACGCCCAGCGACGTCCGGTAGGCCTGGGCTTTGATAATCAGGCCATTGCCCACGGGCGACACCGGTACGTCATATGCGTTGGCCGGGCTGGCCCACGGCAGCAGGTTGGCGGCGGGGTTGGGTTTGGGGATCACGCTGCCTGCCAGGCGCTCGCCGTTGCTGTCCAGCAGCGACACCGCGTATCGCGCTGAAACTTCCGACGGAACCCCGTAGCGGTACAACGCATCGACCGAATACTCCGCCAGCACGACACCTGCGAATTTATTCAGGTCTGTGACCGGGATGTGCAATTGAAGCAGCGCGGGGAACTCGGTCGCGGTGCGCTGGAAGTAAACGGGTTGGCGCAAGTCTTTGGCCAGGCCGAAGTTGGTGTCCGTCTCGCCCACGCGCAAGGTGGTGCCGGTCTGACGCAACTGGCTGTTGGCAACACTGGCGTTGCCGTAGTTTGATTTGATGCGCTTGCGTTCGTCAATCCAGGTGACCGACTCCAGCTCCGGGTACTGGTTGACCAGAGACTCGGCGCGGTCGCGGAAGTCTTCAGCATCAATATCGCGGTTAGAGACGTCGCGCGCCAGCCTCATCAGTTGCTCCTGACGCTCCAGCAGGCGCAGGCGCAGGCGCTGCTGGGTGTATTCGACGTCGCGCTTCACCGCCTCCTTTTCTCGCTCAATTTCTTCCAGGCGCAGGTAGCCGAAGGCCGCGACGATGGCAATCGAAAACAGGATGACCGCCGCCAAAGGTGCCAGCACTGAAAACCGATCTTGTCGGTGCGCGGGCAACTTACGCCACCAGGTGCGCGCACGCATTTTCAGGCGCGCAGGTGCCAGGGCAGCGGGGATCGAGACAGGGGCCGAGTCGGACATGCCTGAAGTGTAGGCCGGGCAGATTAATTCAATTAAATTTCATATTACGATATCAATAAGCATAACTTGAAATATTTTGAACTGTGTGAGAGAATAGACTCTGACACCTAACCTGTATAAATCACTAAAAAAGTAACTTGGAGAAAGACATGTCAGCCCAAATGCCTGCACCTCAGCTTGTTGGTGCCAACCCCGATTCCGATGCCCTTGAAACTCGTGAGTGGATGGATGCACTGTCGGCCGTGATTGAGGCCGAAGGGCCCGAACGCGCGCACTTTTTGCTGGAACAACTGCTGGAGCATGCGCGGCAAAAAAGCATTGACATGCCGTTCTCGGCCAATACCGGCTACGTCAACACCATCGAGACCGATCAGGAAGAGCGCTGCCCCGGCAATATTGAAGTTGAAGAGCGTCTGCGTGCGTACATGCGCTGGAATGCGATGGCGATGGTGGTCAAGGCCAATCGCCATCATCC
>JANNFW010000394.1:0-2012 GCA_031380235.1 Rhodoferax sp.
GGACTATTACGACGAAGGCCTGCTGATCTGGCTCGATACGGACACCAAAATCCGCGAGCTGACGGCGGAGTCCAAAAACCTGAACGAGGTGGCCAAGGCTTTCTTCGGCGTGGAAGATGGCCGTGTAGCCGCGCTCACCTACACCTTTGACGATTACGTGCGCGCGCTCAATGGCGTGGCACCGTTTGACTGGGCCAGCTTCCTGCGCGAGCGACTTGATGCCAAGACCAACACCACCGTGCTGGACGGCATCAAACGCGGCGGCTGGAAGTTGACCTTCACCGACGTGCAGAGCGAATACGCCAAAGGCGTGGAGAGGGCCTTTCGCTTCACAGATTTCAGCTATTCGCTGGGCTTCAGCCTGGACAGGGACGGCAAGTTCAACCGCATTCAGTGGGAAGGCCCCGCCTTCAAAGCGGGCTTGACGGAAGGCGTTCAGTTGGTTGCCGTCAATGGCATGAGCTACAAGGCTGATGAGCTGCGCACCGCCGTTAAAGATGCCAAAGATGGCCGGGGCGTTGAGCTCTTGGTGAAGAACGGCGAGCGCTACAAGACGGTGAAGATCGACTACCGGGGCGGTCAGCGCTTTCCCAAACTGGAGCGTGTGGAAGGCACGCCAGATCGACTGACGAGTGTGCTCTCGCCCTTGAAATAGCGTTTGAAGTAACCCGCGATGCTGTCGGCTTTACCTGACGCGGCTAACATTCGCCGCTGCCCCATCAACCCCTGGAGATTTCCATGCTCGACCAAGACCAAACCAACGACTTCAATGCTTTGCTGCCCGGCCAATCGACCGAGGCGGGCTCCAGCCGACGCACCGCGCTCAAAGTGGCGCTCGGCGTGGGCTATGCGGCAAGCGCGATGCCCATCATGGCGCAAACCGCCATCAAAACCTCGGCAGACGGCCTGAAGACGGGCGAGACCACCTATGAAGTCAATGGCTTCAAAGTGCCCGCTTACTACGCCATGCCCGCTGGCAAAACCAACTGCCCGGTGGTGCTCGTGGTGCAGGAGATTTTTGGCGTGCACGAGTACATTGCCGACACCTGCCGCCGTTTTGCCAAGGCGGGCTACCTCGCTATTGCCACCGAGTTTTTCGCGCGCCAGGGCGACCCCACCAAGTATGGCGAAATCGGCAAGCTGATTGCCGAGGTCGTCAACAAAGTGCCTGACGCGCAAGTGATGGCTGACCTCGATGGCGCGGTGAAATGGGCCGGTGCCAATGGTGGTGACACGTCAAAAGTTGCGGTTACCGGCTTCTGCTGGGGCGGGCGCATCACCTGGCTTTACGCGGCGCAAGGGCCGGTCAAGGCCGGTGTGGCCTGGTATGGGCGCCTTGTCGGTGCTGGCAGTGAGTTGACTCCCAAGCACCCGGTGGATCTGGCCGCCAACCTGCGCGCCCCTGTGCTCGGCCTGTACGGCGAGAAAGACACTGGCATAACGCTGGACACGGTCGACAAGATGAAGGCCGCACTGGCCACGGGCAATGCCGCCTCCAAAGCCTCGCAGTTCGTCATCTACCCCGACGCGCCGCATGCGTTCCATGCCGACTACCGCCCGAGCTTTCGCAAAGAGGCGGCAGAAGACGGATTCAAGCGGTGCTTAGACTGGTTCAAGGCGAATGGGGTAGCTTGAACACTGGCGTCCCAGTGACACGCTAAACCGCCTTTCGGGGCGGTTTTTTTATGGCGACCAGCATTTGACTGGCTTCTGCGATAATTCAGCTATTACTTTAGTAGCGACATGACTTTAATTGCGATTTTGATAGGCACTCTGGTGGCGGGCATTGGCAGCGTATGGCTGGCTGCTCTGCTCAGCTTTGGCGTGCTGGCCCGCTACACGCAGCACATGCTCAGCCTGGCGGCTGGCGCGTTGATGGCTACCGCCTTCTTGCATCTGCTGCCCGAGGCGTTTGAGAGCCAAGCGGGTGCCAAAGACCTGTTTATGACGCTCTTGATGGGGCTGGTGTTTTTCTTTCTGCTGGACAAAGCCGAGCTGTGGCACCACGGGCA
>JANNFW010000420.1:0-1818 GCA_031380235.1 Rhodoferax sp.
CGACTATGAAAACGGCCGGCAAAGCGGTGTTCTTTGTGGCCAGCGCCATCTCGGTGGGCTATGCCGTGTTGATGCTGTCATTTAACTTCTATGTGCACATCTGGTTCGGCATGTTGATCGTGCTGTCGATGATTGTGAGTGCCGTCTCGGCCCTGATCTTGATTCCGGCACTGATCAAGCTGCACACGCCCAAGTTCCTCACGCACCGGGGCACGGCGACCCCTGGCGGCTCGGGCACCTTGGTGGCTGGCCCCAGGCTGCGGCCAAGCGCGGTGAACATTACGGCAGAAGCGATTGCAACGAAGACTATTGCGACCAGCCCCGTGCCTGGGTCGGCTTTGACCTCAGTACTGGTTGCCAGCCTGGTGCTCGCCGGACTGATGTCCGGCAGCGGCTCTGCGCATTCGCAGGAGGTGCAGGTGGATGCCCTGATGGAAAAAAATTACCAGTCCACCCGAGTAGACAGTTCAACCTCACAAGCCAGCTTTCGCTTGGTCAACGCCTCGGGGCAAGAGCGTTCGCGCGTCACATTCGGTGCTACAAAACTGCTGGGCGATGGCGTTGCGAACCGCCGGGTGATTCGCTTTTTGTCCCCCAGCGATGTGCGCAACACCACGACCTTGCTGCTGGAGAACCCCGGCAAAGACGATGAAATTTGGGTCTATCTTCCCGCCATGAAAAAAGCCCGGCGTCTGGCCAGCAACAACAAGAAAAACAGTTTTGTCGGCACCGACCTCTCGTTTGGAGATTTGGTGGGGCACCGGGCCAAAGACTGGAGCCACAAACTGTTGAAGCAGGAATCATTGGCGGGCACCCCCGTCTATGTGGTCGAGTCGCTGCCCAAAACACCCGAGATTGCCGCTGATTCGGGCTACTCCAAACGCGTGAGCTGGGTTGCCAAAGAAAGCTTGGTCAGCGTCAAAGTGGAGTTTCATGACATGGCGGGTACGTTGCTCAAAACCCTCGAAAACAGCAACGTGATGCTGGTGGACGCCAGGCAGAACAAGTTTCAGGCAATGCAAGTTCAAGTGAAGAATCACCAAACCGGACACGCGACTTTTTTGAAGTTTGAGCAGTTTGTCGCCAACCAGCCGGTGAGTGAAGCGTACTTTGCAGCGGGCTACCTCGAAAAAGAGGAGTGAATGGCCATGCGCGCCCTTCACGCCGCTCACACCGCTCACGCCGCCCGATTGTGTGACTTGCGTCGCAGAGGCTTCAGGCTGAGCTGTTTAATGACCGCGCTGGCCGGGTTGCTGATCGCGCAGCCTTCCCACGCCCAGCAGGCAGCCTATTCACCCGCCTCTTCACCGCCGTATGGCGAATGCAGCCTGTCCGCCTGGTCATCCAACCGCAACCTGGATGACCGCCAAGACATCGCCAGCGCGGTGTGCACGGTCAATTGGAAACCCAAGCTCAGCGTCGATGTGGGTTTGGGCTTGAACCTGCGAGCGGGTTCAAACGCCAACCTGGCGGCGGACGGTGGCAGCACTCGGGTGCGTGAGGCGTATGTCGATTTTGAGCGGGATGCATTCGCGCTTCGTGCAGGTCGGCAAATGATGGCGTGGGGCCGTGCCGATAGCTTCAACCCCACAGACAAACTCTCCCCCAAAGACTTCACCCTGCTCGCACCGGATGACGACAGCCAACGCCTGGGCATCGATGCCATCAAAATTCGCTACGCCCTCAACCCCAGTACGTCGTTGACCGCCGTGGCAGCCCAATTCACGGCGCATGTCACACCGCAAGCTGCCTTGCCCGCCAACCTGGTTAAAGCACTTGAACCCGCAGGCACAGAGTGGGCCGTCAAACTGGATCGCA
>JANNFW010000450.1:0-18209 GCA_031380235.1 Rhodoferax sp.
CCGCCGGGGTGTAGCCTGGGCTCACCGCGAATTGCGCACCGGCCATCGCGGCGGCTTGTGCGTCAGCAGCACTGCGCACGGTGCCTGCGCCCACCACAGCCTCGGGCACCTCACGCGCAATCACCTCCATGCACGCCAGCGCCTGCGGGGTGCGCAAAGTCACCTCCAGCATACGAATCCCGCCTGCCAAGAGTGCGCGGGCCATGGGCACGGCGTGGGCGACGTCATGCAGCACGATAACGGGGATCACGGGCGCATCCCGCATCACGTCGCGCGCGGTCAATTTAGCGAAGGTTTTGCGCTCAGCCGTTTCAGTTAAAACCATGTGCAAGCTCCTTCTTCGGCCGTCAACGCCTGGCGGCGCATGCCACTGAACAACTCCCGGCCCATGCCCACACCATTGGCCTGCATCAAAGCAACTGGCATGGTCGCAGTAAGACGTGCCACCCATTCAGCCTCAGCCACCAAGACCTGTAGCGTTCCAGCGACTGCATCGAGCCTGATGACATCACCGTCCACCACTTTGGCCAGCGGCCCGCCCGCTTTGGCCTCAGGCGACACGTGAATCGCTGCGGGCACCTTGCCTGACGCACCACTCATGCGTCCGTCGGTCACCAAGGCCACACGATGGCCTTTGCCTTGCAGTACCGCCAGGGGCGGCGTCAACTTGTGTAACTCGGGCATGCCGTTTGCCTGGGGACCTTGCCAGCGCACAACACACACGACATCACGATCCAACTCACCCGCCTTGAAGGCAACATGCAGGGCATCTTGCGAATCAAAAACCCGCGCGGGCGCTTCAATGATGTGGCGGTCATCTGGCACAGCAGACACCTTGATCACGCTACGACCCAAATTGCCCTTGAGCAGCATCAAGCCGCCCGAGGCACTGAATGGGCGGGAAGCCGGACGAACGATGGAATCGTCTTTTGACGCACCCGCGTCAACCCATTGAATGGCCGAACCAGCCGCTTGCGGAACACCGGTGTACTCGCGCACGCCGCCTGGGCGAACGGTCAACACATCCTCATGCATAAAACCCGCGTCCAGCAGCTCGCGGATCACAAAACCTGGCCCGCCTGCGGCTTGAAACTGGTTCACATCCGCCTTGCCATTCGGGTAGACATGCGTGAGCGTGGGCACCACATGGGACAACGCGGCAAAGTCATCCCAATCAATCAGGATGCCCGCTGCGCGTGCCACGGCCACCCAATGAATCAAGTGATTGGTGGAGCCGCCCGTCGCCAGCAAAGCCACCATAGCGTTGACGATGCATTTCTCGTCCACCAGTTGGCCGATGGGCACGAAGCGTTGGGTTTTGGTGATCTGCAAAACGGTGCGCACCGCCTCTCGCGTCAACTCCTCGCGCAGGGCCTCGCCGGGGTTGACGAAGGCCGTTCCCGGCACATGCAGGCCCATCGCTTCGAGCAGCATTTGATTGCTGTTCGCGGTACCGTAAAAGGTGCAAGTGCCCATGCCGTGGTAGGCCTTGGACTCGGCCTGTAGCAGCTCTGTGCGACCCACCAAGCCCTGCGCGGCCAGCTCGCGCACTTTGCCTTTCTCGGTGTTCGACAACCCAGAAGTCATCGGCCCGGCAGGCACGAACACGGTGGGCAAATGGCCAAAATGCAGCGCGCCAATCAACAGGCCCGGCACGATCTTGTCGCACACGCCCAGCATCAAGGCCGCATCGTACATATCGTGGCTTAACGACACCGCTGTCGCCATCGCAATCACATCGCGGCTGAACAGGCTCAGCTCCATGCCGGGTGTGCCTTGCGTCACGCCATCGCACATCGCAGGCACACCGCCTGCGACTTGCGCGGTGGCGCCGTGGCGGCGGGCTTCGTGCTTGATGATGTCGGGGTAGTGCTGTAGCGGCGCGTGGGCCGACAGCATGTCGTTGTACGCGTTGATGATGCCAATGTTGGGCGAGCGGTGCGCTACGATTTTCAGTTTGTCGCTGGCGGGCATGGCGGCGACCGCGTGCGCCACGTTGGCACAACCCATGCGCTCGGCACCGGGTGCACGAGCGGCAGCTTGGTTGATCTGTGCCAAGTAGGCGCTTCGCGTTGCCTGGCTTTTTTCTTGAATCAAGGACGTAACCGCCTCAATACTGGAGTGAAGTTTCATAAAAACTGCTAACTAAATGGTAACTAAATTACATGGACAATGGTACTCCTTCATCAGCGTTTGTGGGCCGCACAGATTACCAACGAGTTACCAATGCAACAGCTTCCAATGCATGAGTTTCCGGCACCGGTTCGTGACCCAGCGCCCATGCTGGCGCAAACGCGCAAGGAGTGGGGCGGCCAATCCGACCTGTGGGTGTTCGCGTACGCCTCCCTGATATGGCGACCTGACTTTGAGGTGGTTGAGCGGCGCATGGCACGCGTGCATGGCTGGCACCGCGCGCTGCAAATGTGGAGCCGCGTCAACCGTGGCACGCCGGCTTGCCCCGGCTTGGTATTCGCACTGCTCTCGGGCGGATGCTGTCAAGGCATGGTGCTCAAGGTGGCGCAGCGCGACGCAGATGAAGTTCTGGAAAAACTGTGGCTGCGCGAAATGGTGACGGGCGTGTACGACCCCAAATGGCTACAGTGCGCGACGTCGGACGGCCCGGTAAAGGCGTTGGCATTTACGCTGTCTCGCAAAAGCCCCAACTTTTGCGGCGACCTCACCCCTGCGCAATTCCGGCA
This sequence comes from Rhodoferax sp., assembly GCA_031380235.1. GTDB lineage: Bacteria > Pseudomonadota > Gammaproteobacteria > Burkholderiales > Burkholderiaceae_C > JANYCG01. Next base: position 2,700 of record JANNFW010000450.1, read on the forward strand.
AATTTTTCGGCATGCGCGGGGGCGATACGGCACCACTCTGGACTATGCCCAGCAAACATGTGATGGCCTGATGGCCAACGGAATTCACGACCGTGCGCTGCGCCAGATCTTGACCCACGCGCAATAAAACACAGATCACCGTCACCCACTGCGAATTCTCAACTACAAATTTTTACAATCCGAAATTGATTCTGTCTGCGTTTAAAGACAAGCCAAGTGCTTGATACCTATAGATTTTTTTATTTCTCTCGATATGTTGTCTTTAAATCCAGACAACATCAGACTGTAAGATTCGGGAAAGCTATTGATTTCGTTGAAGATTTGCGTCGTCTCGCTTCTGGCACGCTTCTTGACTGAAATCTTTATCTAAAAAACTGTCACAGGCCGAATCAGGGAGGATTTCATGGTTTTGTTTTCAAGCATTGTTTTGATCGTATTGGCGTTTGTTTTTGCACTGGCGATTGCAGCCGCGTCGTCTGCACCGCATTAGTAGGCCGCTCGATTGCGATGATCACCAAAAGGCATGGCCTGCAAGCAGGTTCGGGAGCGTTTGGCAACGCCATGCGCGGCTGGTTGTATTTTGGGGATGATGCACCCCACGCACCCAAACCGGCACGTCCCCCGGCGCTAGCTTCTGCACAAGCGGCAACCCGCTACGACCTGGGCCATGAATTCGAGACCGAGTTGGAGCAGGTGATTGCCCACCGCGTGGCAGAACGCACCAGCGAGCTTGAGAAAACGATTGAATTCCTGCTCGAGCGCCAACGCCAGCTTGAAGTGCAGGCCCACTATGACTCACTCACAGGCCTTGCCAACCGAAAACTGCTGCAAGACCGTTTTCAATGTGCTGTTGAGCGAGCCAAGCGCAGTGGTGACAGCTTTGCGCTTCTGATGATTGACCTGGATGGATTCAAGGCCGTTAACGATACGCATGGCCATTTGGCGGGCGACCAGGTTCTGGTGACGGTTGCGCAGCGCCTGGTATCGACCTCAAGAAACTGCGATACCGCGGCCCGCATTGGCGGGGATGAGTTTGTGTTGATCGTCGAGTCGATTCACGATGCGGGAGAAGTGTCCGGCATTGCGCGCAAACTGATCACGACGTTGTCAGAGGCGATTCAAATCGACGATGAGACTGCGGTGGCCATCGGCGCAAGTATTGGTTTCGCGCTGTACCCCGATGATGGGGCTGGGCTGTCTCAAATGCTCTCGATTGCTGATTTGGCCATGTACGAGTGCAAGACTTCGGGTCTTATGCCTCTTTGAATTGAGACCGATATTGTCCAACGCCATGGCCCTGATCTTGATCATTGAGGACGAGGCACCGATACGCGCCAATCTGGTGCGGTTCATCGAGCTCGAAGGGCATCAAGCATTTGAGGCGGACAATGGCCGCGTTGGCTTGCACGCCGTCATGGAAAAACGCCCCGACCTGATCATTTGCGACGTGACCATGCCGCTGATGAATGGCAGGGAAGTCCTGAGCGCTTTGCAAAGCGAACCCACCCTGAAAAAAATCCCGTTTGTATTTCTGTCAGCCAGTGCGGAGCCCGAGCGTTTTGAAGAAGCCCGCCGACTCGGTGCGGTCGCCTACATCACCAAGCCCTTTGGCTTTGCGGAACTGCGTGCCATCATGCAAAAGCACTTGCCCAAGCAGTAGCCTGTTGATGACCAATTTACTATTATTTTAGTAGCTTCTTGTGCACTATATACGAGAGCTAAAGGCTATTTTTATCACTAATTTGGCGTTTTGAGTCATTTTGAAGGCTCAATATACCCTATTTGGGTATATTAGGGTCTTTTGACGCGTGACTGACCTAAATCGTCACCGTGAAGCAGGTCGAATGGCCCAATTTGCTTTCAACCGTGATCTGCCCGCCGTGCAGTTCCACGGCATTTTTGACGATGGCCAGCCCAAGCCCGGTTCCCTGAATCGCCCCCACATTGCTCGCACGATGGAATGACTCAAACAGATGGGGCATTTCGTCGGGCGGGATGCCAATGCCTTGGTCGGCGACTTTAAAAACTGTTCGATCCAACTCGAACGACACGCTGAAAGTCACCAGCCCGCCGTGCACGGAATACTTGATGGCGTTGGACAGCAGGTTCTCCAACACGTGGCGAAGCAGATTGGGGTCGAACAGGCTTGCGGGAGCACCGTCTGGAAATCGTGTGGTTACCGCGCATGTGGCCTTGGGTTGCTGCGCGCGAGCTTGCGCCACGATGGATTCGCACAACGCAATCAGGTCAATTTGCTGCGGCCGAAACTCCAGCATGTGCGCATCGACTTGGCCGAGCAGCAACACACGGTTCAGCATGTCCGTCATGCGCTGCACGCCTGCACCGATATTGGCCAGGATTTCTTTCTTCTCAACAGCGGGCATGCGATCCTCGTAATCGCGCAGAAGCTCCGATGCTGACAAGATGGCAGCCAGCGGCGTGCGGAACTCATGGCTGGTCATGGAAACGAAGCGCGTGCGCAGATCGTTGAGCTCCTTCTCCCTGGCAAGCGCCGCGCGGATGTTGTTGTCGGCGTTGCGCCGCTCAGTGATGTCCAGCAGCGTCCAGATCACACCCGCATCCGGGTGGCGGTCAAAAATGCAGCGCCCTGACAGTTGAGCCCAAAACACGTCGCCGTTGCGCCGCCGCAAGAGCCGCTCACCCACATACATGCCATCGCGGATCAGCGCTTCCCGGGTGACTTTGCCATCTCGCGCATGGACTTCGTCATCCGTGTAGAAAATACGGGTAGAGCTGCCCACCAGCATCTCGCGCGGGTAACCCGTCATCTCCACGTATTTGTCGTTGACCCACTGCATGTGCCGCTTGACATTGAACGTGATGCCCACCAAAGCACTGTTGAAGATGGCCTCGCGCTCTGACGACGCCTTCGCCAACGCGTCCTCCAGAGCCTTGCGCGGGGTGATGTCCATCACGGCCCACACGGTGCCCTGCGCTTTGTCAAGCGCGCTCACAGGTTTGCCCGTGGCGGTGACCCAAAACAGCGTCCCATCAAGTTTGCGCATCTGCAAATCCTGCTGAAACGGATTGCCCGCACGCATGCATGTTCTGATGTCTTCGATCACCCGCAGGTAGTCTTCGCGCGACACAAACAAAGTGCTCCAGTCGCTGGGGGCCGAGGCTGAAGCGTCAAGACCGTACAGCTTGGCCATCGCGCGATTGGCCCAGCGAAAGCCCCCGTCAGGACTTAAGAATGCGATACCCACCAGTGAGTTTTCGAGCACCGTCTCGCGCTCCTGCAAAGTGTTCCTGAGTTTTTTTTCAAGCCTTCTGCGGTCATCAATATCCGAGAAAAAAACCAGAAAAGCAGGCTCCCCATCCCACGGAACCAGGGTCACACTGATACCAACCCAGCGCACCTCGCCGTTCGACAGCACCAGGCGCAATTCATAGCGGCTGGGCACATCCTCCCCGGCAAGCCGCTGCCGCTGGCGCTCCAGTACCAGCGCCTGGTCATCTGGATGGATGCGGTGCAAAAATCCAATCTGCTTGATCTCCTCCATCGGGATGTCGACAATCGCCGCTGCCCGCGCGTTGGCATACACCACCTTTTGATCGCGAATCACCACCACACCTTCGTTCACATGCTCCACCACGGTGCGGTAATGCTCCTGTGACTGACGCAGTTCCTGCACCGACAGCCGACTTGCCTGCAACGCCTCGGCCAAACGCTGCCGCTCCAGTTCCATTGTCTCAACAATGCCCATCAACTGCTCCGGGCTGGCGCCTTGAGCCTGCATCAGATCGCGCGAGTGAGACAGCGGTATGCGTGGCATTTTCTTCATGGCCCTCCATGTTAGATTGAATTACACACTTCAAGGACTGATTGAACCGATCAAGCGCTTTACCCGCTTCAGATCAGCGATGGTGTCGATGTCAGAAACAATGCCGATGTCGTCCAGAGGAACTTCAACGCCACCGAACATTTTGACCACTGATGCAGCACCCCGGTCGCCAGTGAGGCTCAACAAAGACTCGCGGCAACGGGCAGAGAATCCGACGGGGTGGCCACGTTGCCCCTGGTATGTCGGGATGACGACATCCTGCGACGTCAGCGCCAGTGCCAAGCTGCGCAATGTACTGGCGCGAATGAGGGGCAAATCGCCCAGCACGATGAGCCAACCGCTGGCTTGCGATGTGGCACGTACAGCCGCCGAAATCGAATCACCCATGCCCGGATGACCGGCGTCTTCAAGGTGCCAAGGCAAGCCACTGGCCCGCACGGCATCCAGCGTGTGTTGCAAAACGGTTTTGTCGCCCAGCCAGGCCTGTAGCTTGTGGGTTGTTCCACCAGAAGCCAAAAAGCGCTCGCCTCGCCCGGAGGCAAGAACGAGCGCTGTCGGTAAATGACCCGTCAACGCAGGAACAAAGACTTAAGCCGACTTGATCGCGTCAGCCGTGATGGGCAGCCTGCGCACGCGCTTACCCGTCAAGGTTGCGACCGCGTTTGCGATGGCAGGTGCCACCACCGCCACTGCGGGCTCACCAATGCCGCCGGGCTTCTCGGTGCTCCTGACCAAAACGATGTCAATCGTGGGAGAGTCAGTCATGCGCGGCAGTTGGAACTGATGGAAATTGGTCTGCTGCACGCGGCCCTTGTCCACCGTGATCTCCTGCATCAGCGTCGAGCCCATACCGAAGTTCAGGCTGGACTGAATCTGCGCCTCCACCGTGTCCGGGTTGACCATGTAGCCTAAGTCGGCCGCCACGGTGAATTTATGCACCTTCACCGCGCCGCCCTCCATGCTGATTTCGGTCACCAGCGCCATGTAGGTGTCATATCCCTCCATCAGCGCAATCCCACGGGCACGGCCTGCGGGCAACGGGGTACCCCAACCGGCTTTCTCTGCGGCGAGCTTGAGCACGTTGGCGTAGCGAGGCGACTTGTCCAGCAGGCTCATGCGATAAGCCAACGGGTCTTTGCCCGCCGCGGCCGCCAACTCGTCAATGAAGCTCTCATTGGCAAACGCGTTCAAGGCGTGGCTGACCGAGCGCCAGTAACCTACGCGCAAGCCCGCATCGTGTTTGACGATGTCGTACTTGAGCGCGGGGATGTCATAGCCTTGCACAGCCGCTTCAGTCATCAGCGGGTCTTGCACCTCCACCGGCAGGCCAAACACCCGGCCCGTGATGGATTGCGATGCCAAACGGAAGCTCATCGCCGACGGCTTGCCATCCGCACCAAGTGAAGCAGACATGGCGTGGACCGATGATGGACGGTAAAAATCATGCGTCATGTCATCTTCACGCGACCACACCAGCTTAACGGGCGTGCCCACCGCCTTGGAGATTTGCGCCGCCTGGACGATAAAGTCAATGTCGATCCGGCGACCAAAGCCGCCGCCCAGGAAGGTGGTGCGCACGCTGACATCTTCGGGCTTCACGTCCAGCGCTTTTGCAATCGACGTTTGCGCCGCGTCTTGCCACTGCGTGGGGCCAATCAACTCCACCTTGCCGTTTTTGTAATTGGCGGTGAAATTCATCGGCTCCAACGGCGAGTGCGAAAGGTACTGGCTGACGTACTCTGCGCGCACCACTTTCTGCGCGGCACCCATCACCGCATCCGCATCACCCACCGCCTTCAGCGGCAGTACGGTGCCCGTTTTGAGCGCGCCGCGTGTGCCCTCCAGCATGGCGGTTGTGTTCAGGGTGGCACCTGCGCCTTCGTCCCAAGTGACTGACAATGCCTTGCGCGCCTGGTTGGCACGCCACCAGGTGTTGGCAACCACAGCGACCCCATCAGGAATCTCCACCACAGCAATCACGCCAGGCATCGCCTTGGCGCGGGCAGAGTCCACCGACTTGACCTTGCCACCAATCACGGGGCACTGCTCCAGCGCGGCATACACCATGCCTGGCAGCTTGACATCAATACCGAACTCTGCCGTGCCGTTGGATTTGGCGGGCGTGTCCAGGCGCTGCGTGCGCTTGCCGACAATGGTGAAGTCTTTCGGGTCTTTCAGTGCGACTTTCTCAGGCACGGGCAATTTAGAGGCATCTGCCGCCAGCGCACCATAAGTCGCCTTTTTACCGTTGGGCCCAATCACCATACCGTTGACGGCCTTGAGCGAGCTGCGGTCCACGTTCCATTTGTTGGCTGCGGCAGAAATCAGCATCTCGCGCACCTGCGCACCCCCCACGCGCAGCTTCTCCCAGCCATCACGCACCGAGGTCGAGCCGCCAGTCAGCTGGGCGCCGCCGAGCAACGGGTTGCCGTACAGCTTGGCGTTTGTCGGCGCAATGGCCACTTTGACGCGTTTGAAGTCGATATTGAGCTCTTCAGCAATCAGCATCGGCATGGACGTGTACACGCCTTGGCCCATCTCTGAGCGCGCCGAGATCAGGGTGACCTGGTTGTCATCGCTGATGTGCACCCACGCATTGGGTGTGTGCACGGTACCGGCCGCCTGGGCCAGCGTGCCGGGCAGCGCCAGCCCCATCAACAAGCCACCGCCGCCGATGGCCGAGGTTTTCAGAAAGCTGCGGCGTGAGCCGGTCGCAGCGGATCGCACAGCGGATTCAAGAGCGGAATTGAGTTCGATAGTCATGGTCGTACTCCTTAGGCTTTGCGCATGGTAGAAGCTGCATCCTTGATGGCAGCCCGGATGCGCGGATAGGTTCCGCAGCGGCAGATGTTGCCCGCCATGGCGGCATCAATATCGGCATCGCTTGGATTTTTGTTATTGGCCAACAGCGCGGATGCACTCATCAACTGGCCCGACTGGCAGTAGCCGCACTGAGGCACGTCATGCTTGATCCAGGCCATCTGCAGGGGGTGCGAGTTGTTTTTGGACAGGCCCTCCACCGTGCTCACTTTTTTGCCGCTAACGGTTGAAAGCGGTGTCTGGCAGGAACGCACCGGCACGCCGTTGACGTGGACGGTGCAGGCACCGCACTGGGCGATGCCGCAACCAAACTTGGTGCCGGTCATACCCAACTCATCGCGAATCACCCACAACAGTGGGGTATCGGGCTCGGCCGTGGCGTTCACCGCCTTGCCATTGACTAGAAAATTGACGCTCATCGTGGATGCTCCTGGTGGTTTTTCGGGGTTTAAGGCGGTACGGCCTTGGTCTTTATCTCCACCGCGTAGACTAGATCAATGCAAACCACGCTTTATAAGGGTTAGCCCTTAATCGGTGAAAGTTTTCGCAAGATGGCACACTCCAACATCTTGCATTTTCCCCACTCCCCCGCCCACTCCCCGATTTGCGCCATGAACCGATTAGCCGACCTGAGAAAAAATTACGACCACGGCGAGCTGGATGAAAACGCCTCGCACGCCGACCCGTTGAAACAGTTCGAAAAGTGGCTCAACGATGCCATTCAAGCCGACCTGCCCGAGCCCAACGCCATGACGCTGGCCACCGTGGGCAGCAACCTGCGCCCCTCGACCCGCGTGGTGCTGATCAAGGGATATGACGCGAGCGGCATCGACTGGTACACCAACTACGACAGCCGCAAAGGCCACGAGCTGGCAGGCAACCCCTACGCCGCGCTGCAATTTCACTGGGTGGAGCTGGAGCGCGTGGTGCGCATCGAGGGCCTTGTTGAAAAAGTGAGCAGCGAGGAAAGCGACGCCTACTTTCACAGCCGCCCCCTAGATTCGCGCATTGGCGCCTGGGCGTCGCCGCAAAGCGAAGTGATTGAAGGGCGAACGGTGCTGGTGACAAACGCCGCCAAATACGCCGCCAAGTTTCTACTGCAACCACCGCGCCCGCCGCATTGGGGTGGCTATCGCCTCAAGCCGGACAGTTGGCAGTTCTGGCAAGGACGCAGGAGCCGTCTGCATGATCGGCTGCGCTATTCGCTGAATGCTGATCAGAGTTGGATGCGGGAGCGGTTGGCACCGTGACGAAAAACTCCCGCCCTTGCCCTAACCATTGAACATCGGCTTTCTTTTCTCCACAAACGCCATCACCGCCTCTTTGTGATCTGCCGTGTTGTGCGCAATAGCCTGGTAACCTGCCGACAGTTCAAGTAGAGACTCCAACGTACTGCGTTGCCCCTCGCGCAGCAGGCGCTTGGTCATGCGCAGCACGCCGCCGGGGTTGGCCGCAATTTTTGCCGCAAGATTCTGCGCAGTGGGCAGCAAGTCTTGTACGGCTACCACGCGGGACACCAAGCCACAAGCCAACGCTTCGGACGCCGTCAGCGTCTCACCGGTGAACGCCATCTCTGACGCTTTGGACATCCCCACCACGCGCGGCAGCAGCCAGGCACCGCCATCGCCCGGCACGATGCCGACTTTGACAAAGCTCTCGGCAAACGTGGCGGTATCGGACGCAATGCGGATGTCGCACATGCAGGTCAAATCAAGCCCCGCGCCAATCGCTGCGCCGTTGATGGCTGCAATCACCGGCACGTCCAGGTTGTAAAGGGCCTTGGGGATACGCTGAATGCCATTGCGATACTCCTCGCGGATCAGCTCGGGGGAGATGTCTTGCTCGAAGAAGCGGCGCATGTCTTTCACGTTGCCGCCGCTGCTGAAGACTGGCCCTGCACCCGTGAGGATCATGCAGCGGATGCTCGTATCCAGCGTGATAGCCGCGCAGGCATCGACCAGCTCTTGCACGGCCGTGTTGCCCGTCAACGCGTTGCGCGTTTCGGGCTGGTTCATGGTGAGGGTGAGCACGCCGCCGTCGCGGGAGGATTGAAGAAACGAAGACATAATTTTCCTTAAAGTTAAACGTTCAGTGTTCAGCTAAGGGTTCGCAAGATATCCAGCGTATGTGGCTGCCCAGTTTCACCGAACGGCGAACTCAAAACAGCCTGCCCCAGCACCTCGTGCCAATACGACTCACTGCCCGCCTGCAGACGCCACGCGTGCAAGCGGCGCGTGAACAGCTGCAAGTCGTGATCCGCTGTAAAACCAATCGCACCGTGAATCGAATGCGCGAGTGCGGTGACCTCCACCGCTGCTTCACTCGCGCGAGCTTTCGCGATAGCGGCGTTCATCGTATTGGGCTGATTGCCAGCGACGCTGCAACCGATTTGCGCGGCCATACGTGCCGCGAACACTTGTTCGGCCATCACCGCCAGTTGATGTTGGATCGCCTGAAACTTACCCAACGGGCGGCCAAACTGCTGGCGGTCGTTGGCAAATTGCAGTGTCATCTCCAGCACTCGCTGCATGGCACCGGCCATTTGCGCGGCGATCAGGCAAGCGGTCATTTCCAAATCAGGCTTCGTTCCGGTGGCGCGCTGTACGATCATCTCTGACAACCCCACCGGCAACAGATAGCGGCCACACAGTTCAAAAATGGGAAACGCCTGTGCCAAGCTCAAGCCCGCGCCACCTTGCGACTCCGCCACCATCGCGTCGGCAAAACCAGATTGCGCCAGCACCGCCAACAGTGCGTCCCGCTGCGACCCGCGCGATCCTTCGCCCTCTATCGCGCGAACAACCGATGGCGGGCAATGTGCTTCCAGCAGATCACGTAAGGGCTCAATCAGTTCATTCATCGCAGCCCCAAGCCGCGCGCGATCATGCCGCGCAAGATGTCGCGCGTGCCACCTCGCAGTGAAAACGAGGGTGCGATCAGCGTCAAATAATTCAGCGTGAGCAATAGCTCGGCAGGTATTTGCGCTTGCTGCTCGGGCGAGCCACCAAACAGGTCATCCGCAATCAGGGTGGGCATCAGTTGCTCCAGTGTCGTGCCCAGCTCTTTGGCCAGCGCGGCTTCCACCACCGGGCTCTCGCCTCGCACGAGTTTGTCGGTGACCGCAATCGACAAAGCCCGCAGCGGCGCGAGGTGACTGAACAACTTCCCTACCAAGCGTGCCGAATGCTGGTGGCGTGCCGGGTCAGACCGCAGCCAGGCCAGCCACTGATCCAGCAACACAATACTGGAATAAATGCGCTCTGGCCCACTGCGCTCAAAAGCAAGCTCAGCCGTCACCTGCGCCCAGCCACCGCCCTCCTGGCCGATCAGCGCATCATCGGCCAACGCCACATCATCAAAAAAGACCTCGCAAAACTGGCTGTCGCCCGCGAGATCTTTGATGGGCCGAACGGTAACGCCCGGCAGCGACAAATCCACAATCACCTGCGACAACCCCTTCTGCCGATCTTCCGCCGTGCCCGACGTGCGCACCAGCGCGATCATGTAATGGCAGTTGTGCGCATTGGTCGTCCAAATCTTCTGGCCATTGAGCTTCCAGCCTGAGTCGGTTTTAGCGGCCCGAGTCTTCACGCTAGCCAAGTCCGAGCCCGCATTCGGTTCGCTCATCCCAATGCAGAAAAACGCCTCACCTCTGCAAATGCGCGGCAGGTAAAACCGCTTCTGCGCCTGGGTCCCATACTTCAGAATCAACGGCCCACTCTGCCGATCCGCAATCCAGTGCGAACCCACTGGCGCGCCGAAATTCAGAAACTCCTCCACCAGCACATAGCGCGCAAAAGCGCTGCGCCCGCCGCCACCGTATTCCTTGGGCAGCGTGATGCCCAGCCAGCCCTTCCTTGCTAGCGCACGGCTGAAATCAGCGTCGTAGCCCGACCAGGATTTGGCGCGGATGTGGGCCGGCACCTTCTCCATCGCCTGCGTGAGGAATACGCGCACCACGGCACGTAAGGCTTCGTCCTCGGGGGGGATGGGGGGTTGGGTTAGGGAGTCAAGGGCGGTCATTAGTGCTGCTCGACCTTGACCCATGACAACGCTCAGTAAAGCTATCCACTAGCCAATTAACGCAGGGTGGCTCGGATTTGCGCGTACAAAGCCCATGGCAATCCGGCGAACACCTGCGGCCCAGTTTGGCCCTACCACCACGCGATCACTGCTGGCAAATGTCGCCAAGTGCGTCTTGGTTATGTGCGGGTTGTTGAGAGTCGCGCCCCGCTCAGCAATATATTGGGAACGCAGTCTGAGAATTTCGAGCATCTTCCCTTGTGAGATCCAACGCTGACCAACGACCTCTAAATCCTGAGCTGCCAAATACTGATCCGTAGTCCACTGTTGCTTGTGCAAACGTTTTGCATCCTTCAGCGTGTAGGTCTTCTGATTTCCGCAAATTTCGAAGAGATCGACAAGCTCCAGCCGCCTTGATGCAAGCAGCGCCAACTTAAAGTCAATCAGTATCTTTGCCTCAATGCTAGCAATCCAAGGCTCCATGTCCAGGGGCGTAAGGCATAGGCAGTGCTGCAACTCAGGTCGCCGCGCCTCCTTGGAATAAAACCCGATTACAAACAGTTTCCGACGCCATTTTTGAATGTGATCCATGCCAACATCCCGCGCCGTGGAGACGGTCGTACCTGTTGAGGACTTGACTTCGACCTCAAACCGACATGGCCGACCATCAACATCGATGTCCAATATCGCATCTACCCCCGCGCGCTGGTGAGCTGGATCCCAGTCCAAATTGAACATCCTGACGAGCTCTCGCTCCCGCTCATCATCCTGAACTGGCATCAGTTCCCGCTCAGGGCGCGGGCAACCTGTCTCGCGACCGAATATGCAACCGGCGGGCAGACACTGTTGCCAATCTGACCAAGTGCTTGGTACACCGCGCCACTAAACTGCCATTCAGACGGAAAACCCTGGAGCAGTGCACAGTCTTCAATGGACATGCGGAAGTGGCCGTTTTCAGCCGTGTAGGCCGCTGCTTTTGAACGTGTTGACTGAACCCCATTGGGCCAGATATTCAATTCGTTCCATACTTTCAAAGCCGCCTTGCTGTTCAGAATTCCAGTGGTGTTGCGGGGGCCGGTAAACCCAGATCGCAATGTCGGCGCAACTTCGTCGTACCCAATATCTGGAAGACCAAGACTACGGCGGGTAGTATTCCGTGGCAAAAGTGGGCCAAATATAGTGTCAACGTCCCCGTGAGTTTGTGTAGGCGGCACCCATCGCCTCGCATCGATCTCTGCTCGAAATCCCACGAAAAACACGCGCCGACGGGCCTGTGGAACCCCGAAGTCGTTAGCCGAAAGCTTGAATTTAAAAATCGTATAGGCCTCTTCCAACGGTGCAATGATGTTTCCGCTAACGAACGATTCAAACTTACGATCAAGCAGACCAGGTACGTTTTCAGCTACAAAGGCACGCGGACGAGTCTGCAATACACAGCGAATGAAATCTGGCCACATGTTGCGCGGATCGTCTGCACCGGCCTGCTTGCCTGCGATCGAGAAAGGCTGGCATGGCGGGCCACCATGAACCACATCAACACCACGAAATGGCGAAAACGCAGCAGTACGGACATCACCCGCATGAGCACCTGACCGCACGTCCCACAACGGGCGGTTAATGCGAAGACTGTCACCACAAATATCGAGAATCTCGAAGGACGCTTGATGCCCGAAACCTGCGCGTTCAAACCCAAGATCCAGCCCTCCGCCACCTGCAAACAGCGATAGGCTAGTCAGATAATTGACTTCGAGTTGTGGCATCAAGTCGTTGGGATCCAAGCGTTCACCCAATCTGACCCCAGGCATCGGGGCATCTTCGCTATGCCCGTGCAACATCCGCTGTTTCCTCGCTGAAGAGCGTTTGGACGTTGCGCGATAACGATCTCGTTGCTCGTCTGTCAGCACGTACGACATATGGTTCTATTCCAATTTCGAAGACATCTAGTAAATGTAAGGTGGTTTGACCGTGACTAACCGCCAGTCCACAAAACTCACCAGACTTATTTTGACCGAAACGACAATTCAAACGGTTGGTGCGGGACAACACATGCCATTACGCCGCTGAAGGCAACTTCTGGCTGAAGAGAACACCGCCAAAGCAGGCAAACGAGGTTTTTCGCGGCATCGATTTTATTCACATCAAATCCGGGTCACCCCCCTCATCACCACCGATATCGTCACCAACCCCAACACCGTAGACACCGCCACCCCCGCCGTCACCAGCTCCTCCGCCACCTCGTAGCGTTGTGAGCACATGACGACGTTGGCACCGATAGGCACGTAGGCGGCGACAACCATGACGGTGAAGGGCAGGCCAGTATTCAGTCGTCGCACATCATGACGACAGCGACGCAATATATGCAGAGTAGCTGTAGCTGCGGTTCTTCTTTTGACCCGTCTGCTCAGTCACGATTCCCAAATCTTCCAGCACCTTGACTGCTGCATTGGCGGTGGGGAAACTGGTGCCCAACTTCTGGCGCACTTGCTCGATGTTGAAGCGCGGCATCATGGGGAGCATCTCGAACAAGCGGTAGCTCGCTGGGCCCGCTTTGGGCGATGCAAGAAGTTTCCGGCGGTCTGCTGCCAATAGCGAAGCGATGGTCACAATATTGCGCTCGGCGTGCAAGGCGGCTACCGACACGCCTTCCAGAAAGAACGCAACCCAGCCCTCCCAGTCGCCTTCGGTACGCACGTTGGACAGGCGACGGTAGTACTCGGCTTGGTGTTGCTTTAGGTAGCCGCTGAGGTAGATCAACGGCTGTGGCAACAGGTTCCAATGCTCCAACAACGCGGCAATCAGCAGGCGGCCAATGCGGCCATTGCCGTCCAGAAACGGGTGAATCGTCTCAAATTGCACGTGAACCAGCGCCGTCTTTACCAGTGGTGGCAGGGCCTGCAATATATTTTCCTGATCGTGAATGAAGTGCTCTAAGTCGGCCAACAATGCGGGCACCCGCTCGGGCGGTGGCGGCACAAACACCGCGTTACCGGGCCGAGTGCCGCCAATCCAGTTTTGCGACCGGCGCAACTCGCCGGGTTGTTTGCCATGGCCCCGTGCGCCATCCAGCAGCACACGGTGAGCGTCGCATAACAAGCGCACGCTCAGGGGCAGACCGTTTGCGTCGCGCAGGTTGTCCTGCACCAAACGGAAGGCCCGCAGGTAGTTCGTGACCTCTTGCACATCGTCGGTATTGCTGACTGCAAAGCCCGCTTCTTCATCAAACAAGTCCGCCAGCGTGGCTTGCGTGCCTTCTATCTGCGAGGTGAGCAGCGCCTCTTTGCGGATGGCGGTGTACAGCAACCAGTCTACTGATGGCACCAGCCCAGACACGCCCGACAGCCGGGCCAGCGCCAACTCGGCCAAGCGATTGGCCTCCACATAGCTTTCCGGTGCCAGCGCGGGCTTGTGCGGCGGCAGCGGCTGCGGTACAAACGCCTGAACGGACTCGCCCAAGGTGGTCGAAATGGAGTAGGTGCCCGAGGTGCGCATGGTGTTAAAGGGTTCTTTAATTTCTCAAAATCAAATTAAAGCAATCTTTAATAAAAATGCAAGTGCGAAAGGCTACTTGAATTCAATTCAACTCAGGGAGTAGTTCTTTCCGGTCTGTTGCTACGTAAGTAGATTTAGGCTCAAATCGCTACTCAAAATATAGCAAAATATGTATAAAAGACGAGAGCTAGAGCAGCATTTCATTCGTAACTTTACCAAATTGACCATTTTTGGCAATCAATAAACCCAATATAGGTATATTGGATCCCTTTTTTTTTGTGCCATTACCCGGCCTGATACTGCTTCTAGTAGCCGCCTATAGCCTCACGGGTTCAGCATCACAAGGTCAAGCCCGTACGGCACAAAATTCTTGAAGTCCCGGTCTAGCGACACCAGCTTTAGCCCGCCTGCAATGGCAAATGCGGCGAGGTAAGCATCCATCCAGACCTTGGGTGAAGCGGTGTCAGCACCCGCCAATTGGCACCATACCGAAAAAACTCCAGGTGACTCGTCTCGCAGGGCCACCTGCGGCAGGGCTTGCAGTGCGTCGAGCACTACCAGCGCGTCCCGGTTGGTCATGCGCTCGGCGCCATAGGCTTTGTGCAGCGCAGGAGTGGATGCCAGGCGCAAAAAACTTTGCTGGGTGGAGCGGCACCACACGGCGGGCTGTGCAGGTGTGGTTTGCTGGAGTGCTTGCTGTGCCGTGGGGTGAAAAGGGTGCGTCGGGAAGATGGCGGCCAACCATACATTGGTGTCAAAGAGGGAGCCCGGCACGTCGCATGTCCTCTTGGGTTTGTGATTGCTGTTCCAGGGCCAATAAGTCGTCAACGGTGAGCCCCAGCGCGGGGGCATTAGCCCGGCAACGAATCACCGGCAAACCGCCCGGGCTTAACTGCACGATGGAGCCTGGCGACGGCGCTTGCGGTGGCCGTGGCGCGGCCAGCCCCAGGCCTTGGCGAATAAAGTCGGCAACCAAGTCACGCAGGGTGCGTCCCTGCATCACAGCCCGCAGTTTCATCTCACGTACCAGTTCGTCGGGTAAATCGAAGGTGGTTTTCATGTGGCCCAGCTTACCAGCTTGCTGGGTTACTGTAAAGATGTTGATTAAAACTTGTCCAATGAGGTGAGTGCCTGAGCCATCAAATTCGCGGTTGAACTGATGATCCACTCAAATCCGTGTCAAACCCACTCCACCGCCCCCATCACCAAAGATATCGTCACCACCCCCAACACCGTCGACACCGCCACTCCAGCTGTTACCAACTCTTCGGCAACCTCGTAGCGCTGCGAGAACATGAACACGTTGGCGCCGATGGGCAGGGACGCGGCGACGATCATGACGGTGAGGGGCAGGCCGGTCAAACCCATGGCC
>JANNFW010000480.1:0-3360 GCA_031380235.1 Rhodoferax sp.
GGCGGCTCGACCTTTGCCAAGGCCTTGTCGCAGCATCCGCGCGAGTTCTCGCCGATCTTCACGGCGGTGATTGGCGCGGGCGAGCAAAGTGGCAATTTGGGCCTGGTGCTGGAGCGCCTGGCCGATGATCTGGAAGAGCAGCAGGCGCTCAAGGCCAAACTGGTTGGCGCTGCGCTTTATCCCGCCATCGTGACCCTGGTGGCGATTGTGATTGTGATGTTTCTGCTGGGTTACGTGGTGCCGCAGGTGGCCAATGTGTTTGCCGGAAGCAAGCGTGCGCTGCCGATTTTGACGGTGATCATGCTGGCGCTGGGCAACTTTGTGAAAGACTATGGCTGGCTGGTGCTGGGGGTTGTCGTCGCGGTCACAACGCTGTTCCGCTTGGCCTTGCGCAATGCCGACACGCGCGAGCGCTTCGACGCCTTTTGGCTGAATCTGCCCGTGCTGGGTAGTTTGAGCGCACGCTACAACGCCGCGCGTTTTGCCAGTACTCTGGCGATGCTGGCGGCAGCAGGTGTGCCGATCTTGAAAGCGCTACAGGCCGCGGCAGACACGCTGAGCAACAAAGCCATGCAGGCTGATGCTGCGCAGATTGTGGTGCTGGTGCGCGAGGGTGCGCCACTGGCCTCTGCACTATCGCAGAAGAAGCGCTTCCCTGGCTTGCTGAGCATGTTTGCGCGCCTGGGTGAGCAAACCGGGCAGCTGCCCATCATGCTGGGCCGCGCGGCAAAACAGCTCAGCCTGGAGGTGCAGCGGCGCTCGGTGCAGTTGGCGACGATTGCCGAACCGCTGCTGATTGTGCTGATGGGCATGGTCGTGATGCTGATCGTGCTGGCCGTGCTGATGCCGATCATTCAACTCAACCAATTAGTCAAATAAACCTGTGGCTGCATCTCTCTCCAACCAGCTGGTCGTCGCCATCGCGTCCAGGGCGTTGTTCGATTTTGAAGAAGAGAACAAAGTCTTCGAGCAAGGCGATGACCGCGCTTACATGAACCTGCAACTGGAGCGGCTTGACATTGCCGCCAAGCCCGGCGTTGCGCATTCACTGATCAAAAAGCTGCTGGCCTTCAATGCCGTGGAGAAGCGGGTGGAGGTGGTGATTTTGTCGCGCAACGACCCGGTGTCGGGCCTGCGGGTGTTCAATTCGGCGCAGGCCAGCAAGCTGGTGATCGAGCGTGGGGTGTTTACCAAAGGTCGCGAGCCCTATAAATACTTGAAGCCGCTGCGTGCGAATTTATTCCTTTCGGCCAACCCCGGTGATGTGCGCGCGGCGCTGGATGCGGGCTTTGCTGCGGCCACGGTTCACACTGGGTCAATGCGGGCGGGCGGCTCGTATCCCAACGAGGTACGCATTGCGTTTGACGGCGATGCGGTGCTTTTTTCAGACGAGGCGGAGCAGGTTTACCAGAAGGGTGGCCTGCAGGCCTTTCAATCGCACGAGAAGCGCCGCGCCAGCAAACCGCTGCCCGATGGCCCCTTCAAACCGCTGCTGGCCGCACTGCACGCCTTGCAACAGGCGCGCCAGCCGCACATGCGCATCCGCACCGCGCTGGTCACCGCTCGCAGCGCGCCCGCGCATGAGCGAGCCATCCGCACGCTGATGGACTGGAACATTGAAGTGGACGAGGCGATGTTTCTGGGCGGCCTGTCCAAAGGCGAATTCCTCAAGGAGTTCGAGCCTGATTTCTTTTTTGACGACCAGGCCGGGCACATTGAATCGGCCGCATTGCATGTGCCCTCAGGGCATGTGGCCAGCGGGGTGTCGAACCCAGCGCAAGTGAAGTCGACTTAAGATTTTTACACCACTGAGAGAAGTATTACTACATTTGTAGTGAAGAATGCGGTGAAATTAACCTGTAAGTTAATTTTTAGGTAAAAATTCGAATCTCAACCTATTTTATTGATAGAATAAGCCTCTAGCTCTCGTATAACAAGCATAAGCAGCTATATATTTAATAGTAACTCAGATCTGGTCGATCAAGCGTACCGTTTGCTGCGCAGGTTGTTCTTCATCTCCTGCAAGAGCGGTTGCAGCGTCTCGCCGCCGATGCGCAGGGCAACGTTGGTGGTCAACACATCAATGATCAGCAAATGCAACAGGCGCGACACCATCGGGCTGTAGCGGTCGAAGCCTTCGGGGTGATCGGCGCTCAAATGGATATGGCTCGCCGACGCGAGCGGTGAGCCACTGGCGGTGATGGTGATGGTGGTTGCTCCATTTTTACGAGCGATGTCGCAAGCGTCCATCAAATCGCGCGTGCGGCCTGAATTCGAGATCAGCACCACACAGTCACCTGGCCCGAGGATCGATGCGCTCATCACCTGCATGTGGCCGTCGCTGTACGCAATGGCGTTGACCCCTAAGCGAAAGAACTTGTGCTGCGCGTCCTGCGCCACCACGCCAGAGTTGCCCACACCGTAAAACTCGATGCGTTTGCCAGACTTGTAGGTCTCCACCAGCGCCTCGGTGGCTTTCTCGATGGCCATCGTGCTGGCTTCGTTGCGGTATTTGAGAAACGCCGCCACCGTGTTGTCGATCACCTTGACTAGCACGTCGCCTGTTTTGTCGTCTGCATCCACACTGCGGTGAATGAAGGGCACGCCTTCGCTCACGCTGCCTGCGAGTTTGCGTTTGAAATCCGTCAGCCCGTCATAACCCATGCTGCGGCAAAACCGTACCACGGTCGGTTTGCTGACGTGCGCGCGGTCCGACAGCTCGCTCACCGGCAACTGCGTGAACGCACGCGGGTCGTTGAGCACCAGCCTGCCCACGCGCTGCTCGGCGGGGGCAAGGGAGCTTAGAGAAGCGCGAACCCTGTCTAACATCAGCAGTCCTCACTCCAACAATATCCATCCCTGGCAATCATCGCGCTGGCGGCGCTTGGCCCCCAGGTTCCTGCGTTGTACAGCCTCGGGCCTTGTGCGTCGCCTGCCCAGTGCTCCAGAATCGGCTCGACCCAGCGCCACGCTTCCTCTTGCTCGTCGCTGCGCACAAACAGGTTCAGGCGGCCATCAATCACGTCCAGCAGCAGGCGCTCATAGGCACCCACACGCTCGGAGCCAAAGCGTTTGTCAAAGTCCAGATCGAGTTGAACTGGAGACAATGTTTGGGCCTGCATGTGAGTGGCGCGGCGGTTGTCCTGGCCCTGCGCCAGCAAGTGCAGCTCCAGCCCGTCTTTGGGCTGCAGATTAATCACCAGCGAGTTGGATGCACCGATTTGGGAGTTGAAAATGGCATGTGGTGTGGGTCGAAAATTAACCACGATGTGCGCATCACGCCCGGCCAGGCGCTTGCCGGTGCGGATGTAAAACGGCACACCGGCCCAGCGCCAATTGGAGATCTCGGTGCGCAGGGCG
>JANNFW010000523.1:0-2230 GCA_031380235.1 Rhodoferax sp.
GACGGTCGACCTGACGGACATCGAAGGTGAGATCCCGAAAGACCTCACGGGCATGTACGTGCGTAACGGGCCGAATCGCAAGTTTGAGGCCCCGGGACGCTACCACTGGTTTGATGGCGATGGCATGCTGCATGCGGTGCGATTTGAGGGTGGGCGTGCGCAGTATCAAAACCGCTGGATTGTGACCGACGGCTTGATTGACGAGATCAACGCGGGCGGCGCTTTGTGGCAAGGCATCAAAGACCCGCCGCGTAAAGACAGGCCCGATGCGCCGATCAAAGACACGTCGAACACCGACATCAAATACTACGCGGGCACGCTGGTGTCGATGTGGTACCGGGGTGGCGCGGTGTACCAGTCTGACCCTCGTGATCTATCGACGATTGGCAAACTCGCACCTGATCCGCGTTTGCAGGGTCTGCCGATCTCGGCACACAGCAAGGTCGACGAGCGCACGGGCGAATTTCTGTTTTTCGCCTATGGCAATGAAGCGCCCTACATGCACTATGGCGTGCTGGATCGCTTTGGCAAGCTTCAAACTTTTATCCCCGTGCAACTGCCGGGGCCGCGCCTACCGCACGACATGGCCGTCACCGCCCACTACACCATCCTGCACGACTTGCCGCTGTTCAACGACATGGACGCGCTGGCCGCAGGGCGGCACAAGCTGAAGTTTCACCACACGCTGCCGTCGCGCTTTGGTATCGTGCCGCGCCACGGCACAGCGGATCAAATCAAGTGGTTTGAAGCCAAGCCGACCTACATGTACCACGTGTCGAACGCGTGGGAGGAAGACGATGGGCAGGGCGGTGTGGAGATCGTGATGACCGGCACGCCCTTCCGCTTGCCCAAAGATGCGCATGGCGAGCTGGCACCGGATCAATTGCCCAAGCTGCTGGCGTATCTGGACGCTGACCACGTCTTCTACGAGTGGCGCTTCAACTTGCGTACCGGGCAAACCAAAGAGCGGCTGATTGACGACATCATCAACCAAGAGTTCCCGGTCATCAACTCGTGGATGCTGGGCTACAAAACGCGCTATTCGTGGAACCTGCTGATGGCGCGACAAACCCGGCCTGAAGATCCGCGCTTTTGCGGCTTTGCCCGGTACGACTTGCAGGCTGACACTTGCACCACGTACCACGCGGGCATTCACAAATGGTTTTCTGAGGCACCGTTTGCACCTAGAGACAGTTGGAAGAACGAGGACGATGGCTACCTGGTCGGCTTCATGTGGGATGACTTGAAGCAGGCCTCGTACCTGACCATTTTTGACGCGCATGACATCGCCAAAGGCCCCGTCTGCAAAATCAAAATGCCACAGCGTGTACCGAACGGATTTCATGCGACCTGGGTGAGTGGGGAGCGCTTGAAGCGGGGGTATTGATGGCTGAACCCGTTTTTATTCTGGGCGGTTTTCAAACCGACTTCGCCAAAGCCTGGTCACGCAACGGCCAAGATATCTCCGATATGACGCGCGAGGCCACGCTGGGTGCTCTTAACGCGTGCCAGCTTGACGCGCAGGCGATCAACAGCATCCACGTCGGCAACGCTTTTGGCGAGTTGCAACGCCAGCAGGCGCATCTGGGTGCGATGGTCGCGCAAGTTGTGCCCGAGCTGTGGGGCGTGCCTGCGATGCGGCATGAGGGCGCGTGCGCTTCGTCGTCATTGGCCGTATTGACGGCGATGGCCGAGATTGAAGCGGGCCGCTACGACTGCGTACTGGTGCTGGGTGTGGAAGAGTTTAAAAACCTGCCAGGCGATGTGGCCTCGCAAAACCAGAACTCGGCTGCGTGGCAAGGCCATGAAGACATCGACTGCAAATTCATGTGGCCAGCGGCGTTTGGCCTGTTGGCGCAAGAGTACGAGCGCCGCCACGGGCTGGATCGCAAGCACTTGAATCGCATCGCCGAACTGAACTACGCCAATGCCAAGCGCAACCCGCTGGCGCAGACGCGCAAGTGGAATTTTGATGCTTTGAGCTTCACGGATGACGACGAAGCCAACCCGGTGATTGAGCCCGGTACGCGCCGCCAGGACTGTGGGCAGATTACCGACGGTGCCTGCGCGGTGGTGTTGTCATCCGCCAAATTCGCGCAGGAACACGCGCCGCGCACGGGTACGTCTATCGAAAAATTGCCCCATATCGCGGGCTGGGGTCATCGTAACGCAGGCCTTAAATTCAAAGATAAGCTGTTGCGCAGCCAGCGCGAGAAATACATCTTCCCGC
>JANNFW010000532.1:0-16348 GCA_031380235.1 Rhodoferax sp.
CGCGGCTCCAATGCACAGGCTTCGTAGTTGACATCCACTAGCACCCGCAAGCGATTGCGCAGGTACAGCTCACGCGCGCGCTGCGGAATGTCAGTGGCGGGGTAGTGTTGGCCCAGCAGCGAATCAAGCCGTGGATTGCGCGCCTCTGAGATGATTTTGCCGTGACCGTCCGGGTCAAACTTGTAGACCATCACGCGGTCATATCCGACCATGTCACGAAAGCGCCGAGCCACTGCATCGCACAGCGTACCGATGGTCGAAGCGTCGCTGAAGCGCTGGATGGACTGGTTCATATGCTCGACCAGTTTCGTGCTCGGCAGAGATACCGTTTCGATTCCCGCGCTGGCCGGGTCGCCCGCGATCGGCTCAATCTCCACAATCAGCGCACGGCCCGCCACGCGGTGGACGGTTCCCTCGAATTCAACCGCCTCGCCACGCACAGTGCAGTGGCACACCAGCGGTGCGGGCTCGGCCAACTCGGTTGATGCCGCGATTAGGCTGACAGCCGCACTGATGTTTCCTCCCAGAAGCTGCAAGGAGTTGCCAAGCAGGGATGGCGCATCCCTACCCAACAAAGCACGGGCATTGGCGCTCAGTTGAATAATCTCCAACTGGGGTTCACGCAGCGCCAGCAGAATGCCGTGCGGCTGAACCGAGCCTGCAAACTGGATTAGCTCACGCTCGCAATTGGTGAGATCCGCCTTACCAAACGCCGGGCTGCTCAGCACTCAAATGCTTCCCGGTTTTGAAAATGCAGGCGTGGCGGAGCCCACACCGTCAGTCGGCAGCCGCAACTGCTGTTGTTCTATCCCGAGCAGGCTTGCGGCGGCAGACGGGTCGGCATTGGTTTGCGCCATTGCCAACCGGACAAAGTTGCGCTCCAGCAATTCCGCTCCTTGACGGATCAGCTCCGGTAGCGGCAAATTGCCCACGTTCGCACAAAGCTGGGTCAAAGCGAGTTGCAGGGCATCCGGTTCCGGCAGAGCTGCTTTTGCGGCATCGGCAAGAGGCCTGATGGTGAAACCAATACACTCCTGCTCGCCTTCGGTCAGCAGCGCGCAGGAGAACTCAACGGGACTAATCACGGCATTGCTGCTGAGCAGTTGTGAGTGGATGCGCTGCGTGATGCCATGGCCTCGAACCTGCGCCAAAATGCTCGCGAAATGTTCATCCGTCACGCTTACCCAGTCCATCAACGGGCGGCCTTTGACGTCGGTCTCACTGCTCATCTGCGCAAGCTTCAAAAAAGCCGGGTTGGCCATCTGAATCCGGCCGAATGAGTCGGTCACGACCACGCCGTCGTTCGCGCTGTCAACCAGGCGCGCCAGCGTGGTGTTGAGGTCGACCGCAGCGCCCGGCATGTCGATCGTGCGCACGCGCACCAGCAGGCGCACCGCATCGTCCGCGCGAATCTGCGTAGCGGACATGTTGGTCGCGCTGATCTTGCCCATCAAGCGCACCCGAATGTCCGCCTGTTGACCGTTGTTGCGCGCGTTCACCAGCAGTTCGTTGATCGCGTTGTGCGAGTGGCGCTCAAAGCCGAATGAGACACTCCTTCGAACGATCTGGTCAACCGACATATCGAAGAGTTTTGACGCGGCCTGGTTGGCATCCAGGATCTCGAAGGTTTCGGCATCCGCCACCAAGATGGCATTAGTGGCCACCTGAAACAGTACCCGATAACGCGACTCCGCCTGGCGCGCTTGCCAGTAGCTGCGCTCCATCTCCTGCTGCGCTCCCAAAAAACGCTGCTGAATGGCCGAGATCGCCGCCAGGTCGCGGCCCACGGCCAACAACGGCCCGTTCACACCCAACCGGATGGCCGTATACGCAACGGCCAAATTGCCGCCTTCACCGACCGGATGGTTGATCTCGCGCTTGCGAGCCAAGCCCGTGGACGTAACTTCTTGGAGCAGTTGCGTCACCTTGTTGCGGGTCTCGCCGGTGACGGTGTCAATCCAACGGCGGCCAACCCATTGATGGGCGGCAGTCAGGGTTGCCGAGCTCCCCTGTACGACTTGCTGAATCACGCCGTTGTCATCCAACACCAGTGCAATATCGCTGGACAGGTTGACAAAGGTTTTCGCCAGCTCCGGTGCCCAGGTGGACAGTCCGTTGAGGTCAGGAGGGGATTCGTCGCGCAAACTCATCGAGCGCCTTTACCCATGTACCTGGCGGCGAGATTCAACGACCTGAGAGTAACGGTGTATCGCATAGGCCTAGTTTATGCGTTCCATGCTAACGCGCATCCCTATTTTATACTGTAAACACTGATTGACAGTACATTTCGTCAATACAAAAATACAACGACATGAACAGGCCCACTTTCTCTGCAATTACCGAGCTTTTGAAGCCAATCACTTGGTTCCCGCCCATGTGGGCGTTCACCTGTGGCATCGTCGCCTCGGGCGTGCCAATGCGAGGACGTTGGGGATTGGCAACCGTAGGGGTCATCTTGGCAGGCCCTTTGGTCTGTGCCACCAGCCAAGCGGCCAATGACTGGTTTGACCGCCACGTAGACGCCATCAACGAACCCAACCGCCCCATTCCCTCAGGCCGCATCCCTGGCCGCTGGGGTTTGTACATCGCGTTGATCTGGACTTTGGTGTCCCTTCTGGTGGCATCGTTACTCGGCCCCTGGGGTTTTGGGGCTGCGGCGATTGGGTTGGTGCTCGCCTGGGCTTACAGCGCACCGCCCATTCGCCTTAAAGAAAACGGTTGGTGGGGCAATGCGGCTTGCGGCATCAGCTATGAAGGGCTGGCATGGGCCACGGGTGCCGCCGTCATGGCAGGTGGCAGCATTCCGGACGCCCGTTCGTTGACCTTCGCGGCACTGTACAGCGCCAGCGCCCACGGCATCATGACGCTGAATGATTTCAAGGCGGTGGAGGGAGATCGCCAAATGGGCGTGCGCTCATTGCCAGTGCAATTGGGTGTCCATCCAGCGGCGCAAGTGGCCTGTTGGACCATGTTGCTGCCGCAACTGGGGGTGGTGCTGTTGCTGGTGCTGTGGGGATCGCCCATCTCGGCACTGGTCATCGCCGCGCTGATGCTGCTGCAACTTTGTCTGATGGATTATTTTCTGGACAGCCCGACAAAACGAGCCTTGCTCTACAGCGGTTTTGGCGTGCCACTGCTGGTGGCCGGCATGATGGTCAGCGCCTTTGCTTTGCGCAGCCTGGTGGAGGCAGGCCGATGAGCTATTTTGGCTGGGCCAGCATCGCGCGCATCGGTTTGATTCAGGCATGTTTGGGCTCGATAGTGGTCTTGACCACGTCCACCTTGAACCGAGTGATGGTCGTGGAGCTGGCGCTGCCCGCGCTGCTGCCTGGCCTGCTGGTCGCTTTTCACTACGTCGTGCAGATCACCCGCCCCCGCATGGGGCACGGCTCTGACGTCGGCGGGCGGCGCACGCCCTGGATCATCGGCGGCATGGCGGTGCTGGGCACGGGTGGCGTGCTGGCGGCCCTGGCAGTGCGGTGGATGGCCAGCAACCCCACTTCTGGCATCGCTTTGGCGGTCTTCGCTTTTGGCTTGATTGGCTTGGGTGTTAGTGCCAGCGGCACGTCACTGCTGGTGCTGCTGGCCAAGCGGGTTGCCCCTCAACGGCGTGCGGCTGCCGCTACCACCGTTTGGATCATGATGATTGCCGGGTTTGTGGTGACGGCAGGTGTCACCGGGAAGTTGCTTGACCCGTACTCCTCAGGGCGCCTGCTCCAAATCAGTTTGGGTGTGGCCTTGATCGCGTTTTGCATCACTCTGGTGGCGATTTATCGGCTGGAAGGCCAAGTGCAATCAGTGCCTGAGCCCGCCGATACCGTTATCGCGGAGTCGCCCACCAAGCCCCGCTTTTTTGAGGTCCTGCGCGAGGTTTGGCAAGAGGCGGAGGCGCGGCGCTTCACCATCTTTATCTTTACGTCCATGCTGGCCTACAGCGCGCAAGACTTGATTCTGGAACCGTTTGCGGGCACAGTTTTTGGCTTTTCCCCCGGTGAATCCACCAGCTTGGCGGGCTTACAGCACGGTGGCGTGCTGGCGGGCATGTTGCTAGCCGCTTTTGCGGGCACGCAATTCGGCGGCAAACAGATTGGCACGCTGCGTGGCTGGACGACGTGGGGCTGCCTGGCCTCCGCGTTGGCCTTGATGGGCTTGGTGCTTGCGGGCCAGGTCGGGGCCGCGTGGCCGTTCAAGGCCAACGTCTTCGTGTTGGGCGTGGCCAATGGCGCATTTTCAATCGCTGCCATTGGCTCGATGATGCGTCTGGCCGGGGAGGGTCGCGAGGCGCGCGAAGGCGTGCGCATGGGCTTGTGGGGTGCCTCGCAGGCGATTGCGTTTGGCTTGGGCGGCTTGATGGGTGCGGCGGGAAGTGACTTGGCGCGGATCTGGATCGCAGCACCCGGTACCGCTTACGGGACGGTGTTTTTCGCCGAGGCCTTGCTGTTCGTTGTGGCTGCGGTGCTGGCAAGCCGAGCTTCTCCAGCACCCGTTCGCGGGTCGGCAGCGGGCATCTCCCCGCAATCGGTATCGACCCGCCCTGAGCGCGCGGGCGAGATCTTTCAATCGAGGTAATCGCATGTCTGAACTTGAAATTTTCGATGCCGTGGTGGTGGGCGGTGGCCCGGCAGGTGCCACAGCGGCCGATGATTTGGCACGCAAAGGCCGCCGCGTGCTTTTGCTAGATCGGGCTGGGCGCACCAAGCCCTGCGGTGGCGCCATACCACCGCGCCTGATCAAGGACTTTGACATTCCCGATGCGCTGCTCGTCGCCAAGGCCCGCTCGGCGCGCATGGTGGCACCGAGTGACAAATGCGTTGACATCCCGATTGAAGGCGGCTTTGTTGGCATGGTGGATCGGCATGAATTTGACGAGTGGCTGCGCGAGCGGGCAGCGGCCAGTGGCGCAGAGCGACGCGTGGGTACGTTTGAAAAGCTGTCACGCGATGCCGATGGGGTCAGCGTTGTCCATTACCTTGTTCGCAACCAGCCCATGCAAGTGCGTGCACGCAGTGTGATCGGCTGTGACGGCGCGCGCTCAGGTGTCGCGCGCGAGGCCATCCCCAACGCGCGAGATGTGCCCTGCGTTTTCGCATACCACGAGATCGTGCGCGCGCCCGTGATCAAGCCCGCAGGCTACGACGGTACGCGCTGCGACGTGTACTACCAAGGCAAGCTGTCGCCTGATTTTTACGGCTGGGTGTTTCCGCATGGCGATACGCTGAGCATCGGAACAGGCAGCGCCGACAAAGGGTTTTCGCTGCGTAGCGCTGTGACGCGGTTGCGCGAAGCATCAGGCTTGAGCGATGTTGAAGTGCTGCGCCGCGAAGGTGCGCCCCTACCCATGAAGCCACTGAAATGCTGGGATAACGGGCGTGACGTGGTGGTGGCCGGTGATGCGGCGGGTGTCGTTGCTCCCGCTTCGGGCGAAGGCATTTACTATGCGATGTACGGTGGGCGCTTGGCGGCTGAAGCGGTTGAAAATCTGCTGCTGACGGGAAACCCGCGCTCTTTGGCGATGGTTCGCAAACGCTTCATGAAAGTGCACGGCAAGGTGTTTCTGGTGCTGGGCATCATGCAGCGGTTTTGGTACTCGAGCGAAAAACGGCGCGAGCGCTTCGTCAAAATCTGTGAAGACCGCGATGTGCAGCAGCTCACCTTTGATGCTTACATGAACAAAGAGCTGGTGCGCGCCAATCCGATGGCCCATGTGCGTATCTTCTTCAAAGACGTGGCGCATCTGCTGGGCATGGCCAAGGTCTGACGGCACACACAACGGGGCACATAACGGGGCACAGTCCATTGATGAACCGATCTCGCAAACTCAAACCGATCGTCATCGCCGCAGTGGCTGCCATGGCCGTCGCGGGCATCGGTGGCCTGATGACCGACATCGGCCCGTGGTACTTGGGCCTGGCCAAGCCCAGTTGGCAGCCACCCGATTGGCTTTTTGGCCCCGCGTGGACGCTGATTTTTTCGTTGGCTGCTGCCTCGGGCGTGATAGCCTGGCGCGACGCACCGAGCCAGGCCAGGCGTGAGTGGATGCTGGCCCTGTTCGCGCTGAATGGTTTTTTGAACGTGTTGTGGAGCCTGCTTTTTTTCAAACTCAAGCGGCCCGACTGGGCCCTGATGGAGGTCGGCTTCCTTTGGCTGTCAGTCGCATTGCTGATGGTTGTTCTTGTCCAGTACTCGCGCAAGGCCGGTTGGCTGTTGGCGCCCTACTTGGTGTGGATCGCCTTTGCCGCCTTTTTGAACTGGACAACAGTGCGCTTGAACGGGCCGTTTTGACCGATGTCTCCGATGGTTGATTGGTTGGCTGACTGGATTTGGAGTGGCCAACTGGTTGACATCATCATCGGTTTGACCTTGGTGGAGGCGGTTTTCCTGGTGACCTACCACCGCATCACCCAGCGCGGCCTCGCACCAAAAGACTATGCACTGAACCTCGCCTCCGGCCTGTTTTTGATGCTCGCCTTGCGTGCCACCTTGGCCCATTCAAGCTGGATTTGGGTGGTTTCCTGGTTGACGGCTGCGGGCCTGGCCCACGGCGCTGATATTTTGCTGCGCTGGCGTCGCGGTGTTAAACGTAATATTTGAGTTACTTTTCAAACCGGATCCGTCGTTGCCGCTGCCGCAACTCTAGCGCCAACTTTCGAAAAAAGGAGACAATCGCGCTCCATGACCCGCTTGATACTGGCACTATGAAACTCCCTGCTAAGGCGCGAACTTCAAATCGCCCTGACGCGGGCAACAGTGTTCGCTTAAGCGTTGCCCCCGGCAGTGCCAGCGGTAGGGCCGAAGCAATGGGTGAAAAAACTGACTCGACGGCCAACGCCTGGCCCGAATCGCAGCTAGACCCTCAGATTGACGCACAGATCGGCGTCAATGCTCGCCTGC
Organism: Rhodoferax sp.; assembly: GCA_031380235.1. Lineage (GTDB taxonomy): Bacteria > Pseudomonadota > Gammaproteobacteria > Burkholderiales > Burkholderiaceae_C > JANYCG01. The sequence goes on from JANNFW010000532.1 coordinate 6,892, forward strand.
GCCGGGCCCTGCGCGACCAGCAGGTGGTTTTGGACAACGCCGGTGTGGGTATTGCCTTCATCCGCCAGCGCACGGTGCTGCGCTGCAACCAGCGTTTTGCGGAGATTTTCAACTTCAGCAGCGCCACCTCGGTGATCGGGCACACCAGCCAGTCGCTGTACCCCAGCGAGGCCTCCTTTCACGCCTTGGGCAAGGCCGCTTACGGGGCGATGGCGCTGGGCCAGACCTTCAAGTCCGAGGTGCTGATGCGCAGACGCAATGGCGAGTTGTTCTGGACGCACTTGACGGGCAAGCTGGTCAACCCTGAGGCAGTTGACGAGGGTTCGATCTGGATCGTTGACGACATCAGCGCGCAAAAAGACGACCAGATGAAGCTGCAAAACCTGCTGACGCAGCAGAACCTGATTCTGGACAACGCCATGGTGGGGATTGTGTTTTTGCATGAGCGAAAAGTGACGCAGTGCAACCGCAGCTTCGAGAAGCTGTTTGGCTACGAGCCGGGTGAACTGTTGGGCAGCTCATCTCGGCGATGGTATTTGACGGACGAAGACTGGCGTGAAGTCGGACGCAGCTTCGCAGGCCCGTTCGGGGCCGGCCAGGCCTTTGAAGGCGAGATGGTGCTGCGCAAGAAGGATGGTGAGCCCATCTGGTGCGAGGTGCACGCCAAGCTGGTCGATGTAGCCCACCCCGAACAGGGCTCAATCTGGATCGCGCAGGACATCAGCGCGCGCAAGGCTGCCGAAGCCGCGCTGGTGCAGGCGCGCACCGAGCTTGAACAACTGGTCGAGGCGCGAACGGTCGAACTGAGGACTACCGTCAAGGCGCTCGAAGCCAAGGCAGCCGAGCAGTTGGTGTCCGAGAGCCGCATCCGGCAACTGGCGCACTTTGATGCCCTGACCGGGCTGCCGAACCGCGTGCTGCTGGCCGATCGCTGTACGACTGCGCTTCACATCGCGCAGCGCGCGCAAGGCTCGGTGGCACTGATGTTTCTGGATCTGGATCACTTCAAGACCATCAACGACTCGCTGGGCCACCGGGTTGGCGATACCGTGCTGGTGCAACTGGCATCGCGCCTGCGCGCACTGATGCGCGAGCAGGATACGGTCGCGCGTCTGGGCGGCGACGAGTTCATCATCCTCCTGCCTGACACGAATGCCGCCGGTGCAGCTCGCGTAGCCAGTAAGCTACTGCAACTGGCCCAGTCGCCCGTGATGGTGGAGGGGCATGAGCTGACTATCACACCGTCCATCGGCATTGCGATGTACCCCAAGGATGGCACCGACCTGGACGCGCTGTCCAAATGCGCTGATGCGGCCATGTACCGGGCCAAAGCCGATGGACGCAACGGCTTTCATTTTTACTCAGGCGAGATCCAGGGCAACTCCGACCGGCGCCTGGCCTTGGGCAATGCGCTGCGCCGTGCGCTCTTGCACAACCAACTCTCGCTACGCTACCAGCCGCAGATCTCGCTCGAATCAGGTGACATTGTGGGTGTGGAGGCGCTGTTGCGCTGGGAACATCCGCAGTGGGGCCACGTATCTCCGGGGGAGTTCATTCCCATCGCCGAAAGCAATGGCCTGATCTTGCCAATCGGCCAGTGGGTGATTCGCAGCGCCATTGAGCAGCTCGCAGCCTGGATGCAGCGTGGCATGGCACCGATGATCATGGCGGTGAACCTGTCTGCCATCCAGTTTCGCCATGCCGAGCTGCCGCAGTTTGTGACGCAATGCCTGAACGATGCCCGCGTGCCACCTGAGCTGTTCGAGCTGGAGTTGACCGAAAGCGCCGCCATGGCCAACCCGCAGGCCGCCATTGCCACCCTGGACGAACTGGCCCGGCGCGGCATTCGCCTGGCCATTGATGACTTTGGCACGGGCTATTCGTCGCTGAGCTATCTGAAGCGCTTCAAGGTGTACAAGATCAAGATCGACCAGGGTTTTGTGCGCGACATCACCGAGGACCCGGACGACAAGGCCATCGTCGGGGCGATCATCAATATGGCCCGCAGCCTGGGCATCCAGACCATTGCGGAAGGCGTGGAAACAGAAGCCCAACTCGACTATTTGCGCGAACAGGGCTGCAACGAGGTGCAGGGCTACCTGTTCAGCAAACCGATGACGGCCGACACCTTTGAGTCCTACATCACCGAAGCCGCATCCAACGCATTCGTGATATCTCGTTTCTCCACCGGGCGCATTGCGCCCAAGCGCGAGAGCATCGGCACCGTGATGGCACCACTGTCCTGACTATTTCTTCAGCGATGCGAGGACATCTACACGCTTGAGCAAGTCGAGGTCCACCCACGGCTTTCTGAATATTCCGTACAGACCCTGCAAGTTTTGGACCTGCGCCTGCATCTCTTCGTGCCCTGTGATGGCGATGACGGGAATGTCTTCCGTTTCCAGCTTGCCTTGGATCGCCGCGATCAGCTCGAAACCATCCATGTTCGGCATCTCCAGATCGGTGATGATGACGGCGAATTTCTTCTTCGACATGGCCTCCAGCGCCTGCACGCCGTCGTTGGCAGTAACGACTTCATAGCCATTGCGCTCAAACAGTTTGCGCAGCTTGGCTCGGGGCACGGCAGAGTCATCCACTACCAAAATCGCCATCGTCTCGGGGGGCGTTCTGCTTGCCGCATCCTCAAGGAATGCAGCGTCAGCCGTGTCAACACCGCCGCTGGCATCTGCCGTAAAGACTGGGGGCGACAGCCCATCGTCGGGCGCGGGGGCGGAAGTCGTCGCGGTGTCTGAACCCCCCTCAAAACCGTGCCGCACATCGTCAGGCAATCTATCTGTGCCTGTGATGGGGATGTCAGCAGGTTCTGGCGACGCAACAGTGCGCTTGTCCGGTCCGCGTCGGGTACCCAGCACGAAGTAAAGCAACAGGCCAATGGCCACCAAAACACCCAATGAAATGAGGAAAACCTGGATCAGGGCAAACGCGTTGGACGTCATGAGGTTGGGGCGTGGGGGCCGTGTTTTGGAGCATTTGCCCCGACTAATGAAACAATTAGTATCAGCGCCATTTCAGCGCAGGTCAAGGCGGCGACGCCGATTGACAGGCGGGGCTGAAACTTGGCTAATGCTAGCTCCTTTGGGGTGACCGAAAGGCAACCTTACCTCTAGTTTTCAATTATCCGTAATTCGGGGGTGAAGGTACTGGCTAGATGGATACCAGCGTCCGCGGGCCAGGGATTGCGATGGCAGTTCGCCAAACATCTGCATGTACTCCTGCGCAAACCGCGGAAGATGGACGAATCCGAATTGTGCTGCTACGTTCTGAACGGTCGTCGTTCGATGCGGATCGATCAAAGAACGGCGTGCTGCTGCGAGGCGCAGGAATCGGAAGTAAGTCACCGGGTTGACACCAAACACGTTTTGAAACGCGTATTGCAGAGCGCGGCGCGAGCATCCGATGCTGCTGCACAGCTCACCTATGCGCAGGGGTTCTCCCAGTTGCTCAAGCATGACCGAGCGGGCTTTTTTGGCAATGCGCGGATAGCTGTCGACCCGCAGCAGGTGGCCGGGCTCGGCCAGCGCATCCAGGACGGATCGCAGATCCTCAAGAATGTCATCCAGCGTCTGATCGAAGGTACCGCTGCCGATTGTGGATGAGTCCGACGCGGCATCGAACAAGCGTGCAATGCGGCTGCTCAACCGCGACTCGAACGGCCGTCTGTCAGACCAACAATCCTTCACCCTCAAGAGGCGGTGCCAGTTTTCTACGCTGTGCTCGGTGTCGAAGGTCGTCAAACTAGTGTTCGGGATCGATATGCCCACGCAGACCGACCGCGTCGGCGAGCGCAACGCAAACTCGCTCCCTGGCACGAACGCGACGATGGCATCGGCATCGATATGCCTGCCGTTCCAGTAAGCCTCTGCGGACAACTCACAGGCCGCTGCGATCGTGATCTGGTTTGCGGCCGGGCACCCTGTCTGGAAGACACTTTGCCCCAAGGACTCCTTGAAAAGCGTGACACCTTCGTGAGTGATGGATGACAGACTGCCGCAGAAGCTGCCGCGTGATAGCTGCTCGTAGTGCTGATCCAGCGAACCCAGGCAGTCGGCCTGCTGATCCGCCTCGGAATTATGAATGGTGACCGCTTGCGGGGCGGCCAGGATAGATGTCGTGGAATCTCCGGCGGGTGGCATGGTGCTGTTGGTTCCGTAATAAGACGAAAGTAAACGCGCTCGCTACTCGTTGAAGCTCAAGCTTCAACACCCTGGCAGGCTAGCACTATTGCGACATCTGGTCTATATAGATGTAAAACCAGTCTTCACCCGCTGACGCGCATGACGCATGCGCTCAGGGCCAGGGGAAACGGACGGTCAATCTTGCCGAATCTGGATAACGCTGCCGTCCCGTCTTGTCTACAGTAACGGTAGGGTCTGCAAGCGGCCGTGCACATCGTTCGAGCGCAATTCGCCGTACCCCCAATCGCCGATTGAACTTTGGAGAATCTCATGACCGTCGCCACCACCGCAAGCGAGACAACCATTCTGGGTGCCTGCCCGCACGACTGCCCAGACACCTGCTCAATGCTCGTCAAGGTTCGAGACGGCAAGGTGATCGGCGTGCAGGGAAATCCAGACCACCCGTTCACGCGGGGCCGTCTGTGCGCCAAGACCAATCACTACGAAGAGCGCGTCTACCATGCGGAACGTCTGCTCTACCCAATGCGGCGCACTGGACCGAAAGGGGCGGCTCAGTTCGAACGTATAAGCTGGCAGGAGGCGATCGACACTATCGCCTCGCATTGGCAAAGAATCATCAAGGAAGATGGGCCCACCGCGATCATGCCCTACAGCTACCTTGGTACGCAGGGCTTGGTGAACGGCCTCACCGTGGGCGACCCATTCTTCAACAAGCTGGGGGCGACGATCTCGGAGCGCACGTTTTGCGACTCGGGTGCCTGCACCGCGTACATCATGACCGTGGGGCCGACACCCGGTATGGATCCGGAGAGCTTTCAGCACTCTAAGTTCATCATCCTGTGGGCCTGCAACATGCTGAGCACAAACGCGCATATGTGGCCGTTTGTCGAGATGGCCCAGCGCAACGGTGCCAAAGTTGTTGTCATCGATCCGGTCAAGACCAGTGGGGCGCAGCAGGCAAACCAGCATATCCAGATTCGTCCTGGAACCGACATCGCGCTCGCCCTGGCGATGATGAACGTCATCATCGGCGAGAGCCTCACTGACCGCAGCTATGTCGACAACTACACCGTTGGCTTCGAAGAGTTGGCCGCGCACGTGCAGCAATACACGCCAGAGTTTGCGGCCGAAGCCACCGGTGTCCCAGCTGATGTGATCCGCCAGTTGGCACGCGACTATGCGAAGGCACAGCCTTCAGCGATCCGCATCGGCGTTGGGATTGAGCGTTCTGCTGGCGGCGGGCAACTGGTGCGCGCGCTCACCTGTTTGCCGGCGCTGGTGGGTGCCTGGCGCAAGCCCGGTGGCGGTATTTTGCAACTGCCGTTGTGGGCGTTCCCGATGAATTGGCCTGGATTGCACCGGGCCGACCTTGCAACCCCCGGAACTCGGGTGGTCAATCAATGGGAGCTCGGCCGCGCGCTGACAGGTGATCTCGCCCTGGACCCGCCGCTAAAGTCGCTTTTCGTTTACAACAGCAATCCGCTGATCGTCGCGCCCGATCAGGCGCGGCTACAGCGCGGCTTGTCGCGGGAGGATCTGTTCACAGTCGTCAGCGAACATTTCATCACCGACACCGCGCGCTATGCGGATATCCTTTTGCCAGCCACAACCCAAGTCGAACAAGTGGATCTGATGTTCTCCTGGGGACAGCTGTATCTGACGCTGAACCAGCAGGCCGTGCCACCGCTCGGGGAGGCAGTCAGCAACTCCGAGCTGTTCCGCCGCCTGGCGCGCGCAATGGATTTCGACGACCCGTTCTTCTATCGCAGTGACGAGCAGATGATGCTGGACTCGATGGACTGGTCGAGTCCCGCCCTTCAAGGCATCACGATGGAACAGCTCAGGGAAAAGGGTTACGCCCGACTGAACCTGCCAGCGCCCGACAAATTTGCGCCCCATGCGCAGGGTAACTTTCCAACGCCTTCCGGAAAAGTTGAGCTGAAGGCCTCGATGGCTGCGGGTGGCAACTTCGTGCTGCCAGTTTTTCGCCAGGGTTCCAACGACCATCAGGACGGCGGCCCGGTCTACGCGTTGCCGACTTTCATTCCCCCGCGGGAGTCCCGGCAGGCCAACCCTGAGCTTGCAGCCCGCTATCCGCTGTCCATGATGTCGCCGAAGAGTCACTCGTTCTTAAATTCCGAGTACGCGAACATCCGCCGACAAGTTCAACATGAAGGCGCGCAATTCTTGATGATGCACCCGGACGACGCGCAGGCACGGGGTATCGCGTCCGGCGCTGCGGTGAAGGTACAGAATGGCCGTGGCACTTTTGTGGCGGTTGCCAAAGTTACCGACGATACGATGCTGGGGGTGGTAGTCGCGCCGATGGGGCATTGGATGTCGACATCCCGTGCGAATGGCACTCCGGCAGCACTGAATCCGACCGCGTATGCGGATACTGGCCGCGCGCCCACGTTTTCGGATAACCTCGTCGAAGTCGGTCTCGCTTAGGGCCAGCCGGATAAGCTTCGCGCTACGTACGAATGCACAATGACTCACGTTGTCACCGAAAACTGCGACCAGTGTCGCTACACCGAATGTGTCGCGGTGTGTCCGGTGGCCTGCTTTCACGGCGACCAGAACCACCTCTATATCGACGCGGCTGTGTGCATCGACTGCGGGGCCTGCGTTCCCGTGTGTCCGGTCAGGGCGATCCTGGACTCTATCGATCTGGAGCCATCGCGTGAGCACTGGATCGATGTGAATCAGGAGCGTGCCAGAGCGTTGCCTGTGGTTCGCGACAAAGGCGAGCCCCTGCCGACTGCTGCCGCGAGGCGTGCGTCTCTCGGCCTCTGACGTGCCGAGGGTGCATTGATGGCCGGAACACCCCGTATCGCCATTGTTGGTGGCGGGCCAAGCGGCTTCTATGCCGCCGAGGCCCTGCTGCGGTCGATCCCGGACTGCCAGATCGACCTGATCGAGCGATTACCCGCGCCGCATGGGCTTGTCCGCTACGGAGTCGCGCCCGACCACCAGAAGCTGAAGCAGGTTTCGGCGGTATTCGACACGATTGCGCAGGATCCGCGCTTCACGATGTACGCCGGGGTTTGCGTCGGCGACCACGTCTCGCTGTACGAGCTGATGGGCTGTTATCACGCCGTGGTTCTTGCCACCGGCAACGCCGTGGGGCGGACGTTGGGCGTACCGGGTGAAACGCTGGCTCAGATCTACACCTCGGCCCAGTTCGCTGGCTGGTACAACGGCCACCCCGATTACGCCGCACTGCAGCCCGACCTCAGCGGTGCCATCGCCGCAGTCATCGGCAATGGCAACGTCTCCCTCGATGTATGCCGCCTGCTGGTCAGGTCTATCGGCGATCTTCGCGCGTCCGACATTCCCGAGCCCATGCTGCGCAGCTTCGAGTGCAGGGGTGTGCGCGAGGTGCATGTGCTGGGCCGCGGCGCGGTGACAGGCACAAAGTTTTCGTTCAAGGAGTTTCGCCAGCTGGCTGATCTGCCCGGTTTGCAGATTCGTGTTCCGCAAGCGGTGCACTGGATCGAAGAGACCTGGTCTAGCCCAGCATCCGACGACGCGGCGCGGGTGGCCCAATGGTTGCGCGCGAACGGTTGCAACGAGCCGCGTGCAGACCACACCATCGTCAACTTCTGGTTTCAAGCCGTGCCCGCAGGATTTTTAGGCACTGGCCGAGTCCGCAGCATCAGGTTTGAGAACGCTAGCGGGGGCGCGTGGATGCCAGAGGTGCTTCCCTGCAATTTGACCGTCACGTGCATTGGCTACGATTGGCATCCTTTGCCCGGCGTACCTGTTGACCCCGGCACCGGGAAGGTCCGCCATTCTCTGGGCCAGGTGCTCGACGAGGACGGAGCCGACCTTGGCGGACTGTTTGTAACGGGGTGGGCCAAACGTGGCCCCACCGGCATCATCGGGACTAACCGCGCTGACAGTGTCGAGACGGCGCAGTCGCTGGTGCTGCGACTGGCACGATTGGTGAAGCGACTTCCCGCCGACGCACCGACGTTGGGGCGGCTTCTGGGCACGCGCTCGGTCTCGCCCGTCTCCCACACGCAATGGCTCGCAATCGATCGCTGGGAGAAAAACCGCGGCGCTGTGTTAGGCAAGCCACGGGAAAAGTTACTTTCAGGGCGTGAGGTGATCGAGCTGCTGCGCAGCGGCGCATAGAAGGGGAGACAGTCATGGAGCGTCAGCGTGAGGTCGAGTTGTCTGAATTGCTGGCCCCCTGGTTGACGCGCCAGTCGATTGGGCCGAAGCGTTTGCACGGGCCAGGACCAGGCGCTCAGGAAATCGAGTGGTTGCTCCGAGCGGCGTTGACCGGCCCAGATCATGCGCGCCTGAGGCCGTGCCGACTCCAACTTCTCGACAATACGCAAAGGGAACGTTTGGCGACCGCGTTCCAGGACTACCGACGCGAAACTGATGGCGACTTGAAACCGGAGGATGCCATCATCGAACGGCAGCGCGCGTTACGCGGACCATGTCTGTTTGCCGTCGCAGCGCGAATCCAGGAAGGCCATGTCCTGGTACCGGTCCATGAGCAGTGGACTGCAGTCGGTGCCGTGATCGGGAATTTTCTTACTGCCGCCAAGGCCCTGGGTTATGCGGGCAAGATGCTCAGTGGCGACAGGGTACGCGCAGCGTGCATTCGAAGTCTGCTGTGCGACGCAGACGAAGTCCTGGTCGGCTTCGTCTATCTCGGCAATGCCGCAGTCAATGCGCGGGAGCACCCGAGGATAACGTGCACTGTCTAGGGTCTGCTGGGGTCTGCTAAGGCCGGTTATCCAGCGCAATGGGATAGGGATCAAACTGGAGACAAACGCTCCATGCCACCCAAGTACGGGCGCAATACGGCGGGCACCGTGACTGAGCCATCCGCATTCTGATAATTCTCCAGCACCGCCACCAGAGTGCGTCCCACCGCCAGGCCCGAGCCGTTCAGGGTGTGTACCCACTCGGTTTTACCCTGCGCATTCTTGAATCGGGCCTGCAGCCTGCGTGCCTGGAAGGCCTCGCAGTTCGAGACCGAGCTGATCTCGCGGTAGGTGTTTTGCGAGGGTAGCCACACCTCCAGGTCATACGTCTTGGCCGCACCAAAGCCCATGTCGCCTGTGCACAAGGCCATCACGCGGTAATGAAGCCCGAGCTTTTGCAAAATCGCTTCGGCATGGCCCGTCATCTCTTCCAGCGCGGCATCGCTATTCTCAGGATGCACGATTTGAACCATCTCGACTTTGTCAAACTGATGCTGACGGATCATGCCGCGCGTGTCGCGTCCGTAAGAGCCCGCCTCCGAGCGAAAGCACGGTGTGTGGGCGGTGAGCTTG
>JANNFW010000587.1:0-8405 GCA_031380235.1 Rhodoferax sp.
ACCGCCATTTTGCGGATGACCTGAGCATCGTTGGTGGCCTGGCGCGCTTCAATGGCACACCCTGCATGGTGTTGGGCCAGCAAAAAGGGCGGGATACCAGGGAGCGCGGTCTGCGCAACTTTGGCATGAGCAAGCCCGAGGGTTATCGCAAGGCCTTGCGGTTGATGAAAACAGCCGAAAAATTCAAGTTACCGCTGTTCACGTTCGTCGATACGCCGGGCGCGTACCCAGGCATTGATGCGGAAGAGCGTGGTCAGTCGGAGGCGATTGGCCGTAATATTTTTGAGATGGCGCAACTTGAAGTGCCCATCATCACCACTGTCATCGGCGAGGGTGGCTCAGGCGGCGCGCTAGCAATTTCCATTGGCGACCAGGTGCTGATGTTGCAGTACTCGGTTTATTCGGTCATCAGCCCCGAAGGCTGCGCCTCCATCCTTTGGAAAACCTCTGAAAAGGCTCAAGAAGCAGCGGATGCGTTGGGCATCACTGCGCACCGCCTCAAGGCCCTGGGCCTGATCGATAAAATTGTGAATGAACCCGTGGGCGGTGCGCACCGCGACCACAAACAGATGTCAGCTTTTTTAAAGCGCGCGCTGAGCGAGGCTTACCGCCAAGTCAGTGACTTGAAGGTTAAAGAGCTTCTGGATCGACGCTACGAACGTCTGCAAAGCTACGGGCGCTACACCGACACCAAGGCAGAGCCTAAAGTGGAGCGGCGATCGGAGCCACGCGCCACCTCCAGGTAGATGATGCCGCTTACCCAGAGTGACCCAAACACTGCCTGAAGCCATTGCGCAGTTCTCGCCAACACTTCCTGTTGTGGTGGCCTACAGTGGCGGTGCTGACTCAACCGCCTTGTTGTTAGCCTGCCATCAGAAATGGCCCGGCCAGGTAGGCGCACTTCATGTCCATCACGGCTTGCAGGCGGCGGCTGACGATTTTCAAAGTCATTGCGAACACGTGTGTGCGCAGCTCAAAGTACCGTTGGCTGTTCGGCGGGTCACCGCCAGTCCCAATGCCGGCCAAAGCCCCGAAGATGCTGCCAGAAGGGCGCGATACCAGGCATTCGCAGACCTTGTCGTTCAGGGTTGGCCTAGTTGCGGTGCCAAAAATCTTGCGCAACCCAAAACGTTGGCACTGGCCCAGCATGCCGATGATCAGGTCGAGACCATCCTGTTGGCGCTCAGTCGAGGTGCAGGGCTACCGGGCCTTGCGGCCATGCCAAAGCAGTGGCAGCGCGATGGCATTGAGTTTCATCGGCCCTTGTTGGGCGTGAGTGCCAGCGACATTCGCAAGTGGCTTGCAGTGCAACGCGCCGACTTTGCAGAAGACCCCAGCAACGCGGATCAGCGTTTTACCCGCAACCAGATTCGCGCTCAGATCCTGCCAGTCCTGCAAGCAGTCATTCCGCACTTCCGCGATACGTTCGCGCGCTGTGCCGCTCACGCGGCAGAGGCGCAGCAGCTTTTGCGCGAGCTTGGGGATGATGATTTAGCGCGGACTGAAAACGCAAACGGCGAAGGTCTGCTCATTAAGCAACTTCAGGCGCTGAGCCGCGCGCGCCAGGCTAATTTAATTCGGAACTGGTTGAAGGCCCGCTGCGCGACACAGGCCAGCGCAGCACAGCTCAGCGAACTGCTGGATCAGCTTGCGGCATGCACCACGCGCGGGCACAAAATCAACATCAAGGTGGGATCAGGATTTGCAGTGCGGCAGGGCGAATATTTGACTTGGTACAATCCCTGAGCCGCGCGTGGCTGGAGCTTCCGAGAGATCCCACGCAGACGCGACCGATGTAGTTGAGCGGCTAACTGCGGGCCATAAATCGCATCCCATCCACTTGATTTCTTGATTTTTCAATGGCATTGATTGTTCACAAGTACGGCGGCACGTCGATGGGCTCGACCGAGCGCATCCGCAACGTCGCAAAGCGGGTCACCAAATGGGCCCGTGCGGGCCACCAGATCGTCGTCGTTCCCAGCGCTATGAGCGGTGAAACCAACCGCTTGCTGGGGTTGGCAAAGGAGCTGGCTCCCGCAAAGGTTTCAGAGGCTTATGGACGCGAGCTTGACATGCTGGCATCCACGGGAGAGCAGGCATCCAGCGCTCTATTGGCGATCGCGTTGCAAGCCGAAGGCATGGAATCCGTCAGCTATGCAGGCTGGCAAGTCCCCATCAAAACCGACAGTGCCTACACCAAGGCGCGAATTGAGTCGATTGATGACAAAAAAGTCCGGGCCGATTTGGCGGCAGGCAAAGTGGTCATCGTCACAGGATTCCAAGGCATCGATGACGCAGGCAATATCACCACGCTTGGGCGTGGTGGTTCGGATACTTCTGCGGTGGCAGTCGCAGCGGCCATGAAAGCGCAGGAGTGCCTGATCTACACCGATGTGGACGGTGTCTACACCACAGACCCGCGTGTTGTCCCTGAGGCGCGACGGCTCAAAACCGTGAGCTTTGAGGAAATGCTGGAGATGGCCTCCATGGGCTCTAAGGTTTTGCAGATCAGATCGGTCGAATTTGCGGGCAAATACAAAGTACCCCTTCGCGTGTTGAGCAGCTTTACGCCGTGGGACATGGACATTAATGAGGAAGCCACTTCCGGCACGCTGATTTCTTTTGAGGACGACGACAACATGGAACAAGCTATTGTTTCTGGCATTGCATTTAACCGTGACGAAGCCAAGGTATCCGTGCTAGGCGTGCCCGACAAACCCGGTATCGCTTACAAGATTTTGGGTGCGGTGGCCGATGCCAATATCGAAGTTGATGTGATCATTCAAAACATCAGTAAAGACGGCAGGACGGATTTCAGCTTCACCGTACACCGCAACGACTACACCAAGACAATCGAGTTGCTCAGGCAGGTTGTGCTACCCAATCTAGGTGCGCAGGAAGTTGTCGGAGATGCCAAAATTTGTAAAGTGTCTATCGTCGGCATCGGTATGCGCAGCCACGTCGGTGTCGCCAGCAAGATGTTTGGATGCCTGAGCGAGGAGGGCATCAATATCCAGATGATCTCCACGAGCGAAATCAAGACATCGGTGGTCATTGATGAAAAGTACATGGAGTTGGCCGTGCGGGCCCTTCATAAAGCATTTGATTTGGATCAGCCGCTTTCTGCCTGAAATGCCACGCTAGTCGTGAGATAATGCGCAAAGCCAGAGTTTAGGAAACGTGACCGAGTGGCCGAAGGTGCTCCCCTGCTAAGGGAGTAGGGGGCGTTAAACCTCCTCAAGGGTTCGAATCCCTTCGTTTCCGCCAAAGATGTGTTTTGCGCTGTTCAGCGCAGACCGCAAGAAGCTCCGAAAGCCCCCAACGCCTTGTGCCTTCGGGGCTTTTTGTTTGTCTTTTTCAAAAGAGACCTATACCCCACAAGCCAACATCCCAACATGCCAGGCGGAATTCTCGTAAAGTGCCGCATATTGACAAAGCCTCCTCGAAGCAAACCCTGGAAACGAACTTATGAGCGATACGTCCCCCTATCAGCCCGCGAAGATATGGACCTGGAACAAGGAAAACGGCGGGCAGTTCGCCAACATCAACCGCCCCGTTGCGGGGCCGACTCACGACAAGGTATTGCCCGTGGGGCGCCACCCGATGCAGCTTTATTCATTGGCCACACCGAATGGTGTCAAAGTCACGGTCATGCTGGAGGAGCTGTTGGCGTTGGGCCACAGCGGCGCTGAATACGATGCGTGGCTGATCCGCATCAGCGAAAGCCATCAGTTCGGCTCCGGCTTCGTTGACGTGAACCCCAACTCAAAGATACCGGCGCTGATGGATCGAAGCGGGCCAACCCCCGTGCGCGTGTTCGAATCTGGTGCGATCCTTATGCACCTTGCCGAGAAGTTCAATGCCTTCTTGCCAACCGAGTCTGCCATGCGTGCCGAATGCCTGTCGTGGTTGTTCTGGCAAATGGGCAGTGCGCCTTACCTTGGCGGTGGGTTAGGGCACTTTTACGCCTACGCGCCCACCAAAATCGAATACGCGATTGACCGCTTCGCCATGGAAACCAAACGCCAGCTCGACGTACTTGACCAGCGCCTCGCGCAAAGCCCGTACCTGGCGGGCGAGGACTACACCATCGCCGACATCGCCGTCTGGCCGTGGTATGGCGCGCTGGCCAAGGGCTTGCTCTACGGAGCGGGTGAGTTCCTTCAAGTGCAAGACTACAAGAATGTTCAACGCTGGACCGAACAGATCGCCCAGCGCCCCGCCGTGAAGCGCGGCCGCATGGTTAACCGCGCCTGGGGTGAGGCGTCCAGCCAATTGCACGAGCGCCACGAAGCCAGCGATTTTGAAACCAAAACTCAGGACAAAATCGCAGCGGCAGGTTGAAGCTGCGGGCTGCTACATCGATAAAAAAAGCCCCATCGCTTTTGGCGCTAGGGCTTGATTTCATTGGTGTTTTTGGCTCCTCGACCTGGGCTCGAACCAGGGACCTACGGATTAACAGTCCGGCGCTCTACCAACTGAGCTATCGAGGAAGAAGCCTCAGATTATAGCGTGATTTTGCGGCGTTATTTTTGAGAGGTCGCTCTACTGAGCCCAGGATTGTGAAGAACTATCCAGTTGCCGCTGCGATTGACCCGGCAGCGATACGCTCGCTCAATTGCATGGCTCGTATTTCGGGTTCCTGCGCGCCAACCAACGCTCTGACCACGGCGACTGAGCCGACACCGCTGGCTAAAACTTCATCCATTCGGGACTTATCGATCCCGCCGATGGCGACGAGCGGGTAGTTGCGCATCAGTCGCGCGTAGGCGCGCAAACGCCCTGGGCCCTGGGGCGGTGTGACCATGCGTTTCAAGGTTGTCGCGTAGACCGCTCCCAACGCAATGTAGCTGGGGCTGAATGCATCAGCTTTAATCATTTCGGAATAGCCGTGGCTACTCACACCCAAGTGCAGACCGGCTTGACGAATCGTTTCTAGCTGGGCCACTTCCAGGTCTTCTTGGCCCAGGTGCACTCCGTAAGCGCCGGCATCGATGGCGGCTTGCCAATGGTCGTTGATGAAGAGCAGCGATCCCGTGTCTTTGACGGCCTTCACGGCGGCATTCACTTCGCGGTCAACAGCGTTTTCATCGTCTGACTTGAAGCGCAGTTGTACTGTTGGGACGCCCGCCTGCGCCATGCGGGCAACCCAGGCTGCATCGGGCAGTACGGCGTACAGCCCGAGTTGCTTGGGACAAGTGGGGAAGGCGTTTAACCTGGGCCAGTTGGTCATGCCGAAATCTGAGGGTTCGTCGGGCCACCTGCAAGCGTCAAACTCACCGTTTCGGACGGTCTGCAAGTGCCACGCTGATGCCACACAATGCGCATCGGCGTCGATGAAACCAAGTTGCTGGCAGGCCGCTTTGGCCGCGCGGTAAGTGGGGTCGTCAGAAGTGAAGGTGTCGCTGATCGCTGACATAGAGGGCAGCGCCAATGTGTCGCGGTGCGCCTCAACGATGGCAGCGGTCATCGAGGAAATGACGCTCACGCTTGATGCCAAAAGGGTGTACCCAACACTGGCGTGCTGGCTTGGGCCGCATGTTGCTCTGCCATGGCACCCGCGCGAAATGCGTCGCGTCCGGCTTGAACCGCTTTGGCGAACGCGCCAGCCATCATGACGGGGTCTTGCGCCAACGCCACCGCCGTATTGAGCAGCACAGCGTCAAAACCCCACTCCAACACCTGCACCGCATGCGAGGGTAGACCCAGGCCCGCATCCACGATCATCGGCACGGCTAGGCGCTCGCGCAGCATTCGCATGGCGTAAGGATTGATAGGGCCTTTGCCGGTGCCGATGGGGGCCGCCCACGGCATGACGGCCTGGCAGCCCACATCAACCAGACGCTGGCACAGCACCAGGTCTTCTGTGCAGTAGGGCAGCACCTTGAAGTCATCCTTGATCAGCCGGCTGCTGGCCTTCACCAAGTTGAGTGTGTCGGGCTGTAGGGTGTAATCGTCGCCGATCAACTCGAGCTTGATCCAGTCGGTTTCGAACACCTCGCGGGCCATGTGTGCGGTTGCAATAACTTCCTGAACGCTGTGGCAGCCCGCAGTGTTGGGCAGCACGGGGACGCCCATTTCACGCAGCATATTCCAGAAGCTGTTATCCGACGCGCCGTCTCCCGCCGACAGGTTTTGGCGACGCAAAGATGCAGTCAGCATGGCGGGCTGGGCCAGCTTTACAGCAGCTTGCAGAATCTGGGGGGATGGATACCGCGATGTCCCCAGCATCAGTCGACTGGAGAAGCTTTCACCGTAGAGAACCAGCGGCGTATCTGGCGCAGTGTTGAATTTGTCGGACATGGGTTTAGTCGGGGCTGCGGTCAACCGCCCGTCACCGGACGAATGATTTCGATCTGATCGCCGGGCTTGAGTAGGGCTTGCGAGTAGCTGGTTTTCGGCACAAACTGCATATTAACGGCTGCTGCAAACGGCAGCGCTGGGCTAAACGCTGAGATGGCATCGGCCAACGACGCGCCGGCAGGTAGGTCGTGCGGCAGTTTGTTGATCAGGATGTTCATGGTGCGGTCACCGCATTTTCGACGAGCAACCCCAGTCTTTGTGCCAAAAGCGAGGTGTCATGTTTGACAAGTTCCATGACCGCATCAAGTATTGCTGGTGCTACCAAAAACCCATGACGGTACAGACCGTTGATTTGAACGCGGCGGTTTCCGATCATGCGAATGGCGGGCAGGTTATCGGGCAGCGCAGGGCGGCAGTGAGCGGACATTTCTATGATTCTCGCTTCTGCAAACCCGCTGTGCACAGCATAGGCCGCGCTGAGCAATTCCATCGCCGAGCGGACGCTGACGGGCGACATGTCCTCTGACTCAATCTCAGTCGCACCGATCACAAACATGTGATCAGGCTTCGGAGCAATGTAGAGCGGGTAGCGCGGGTGGATCAGGCGCACGGGGCGGCTGAGCGTGACCTCGGGTGCATGCACGCGGATGACCTCGCCGCGCACGCCGCGCAGGCGGGGCCAGTCGGCGCGCCCGCCCAAACCACGGCAGTCAAAGACCCACCCTGCGTGATGTTGAAAATCAGACAGCTCTCTCGGGCTATGCCAATGCGCGTCGATAGGCAGTCGCTCGAACTCTGACAGCAGGGCGGCCAGTAACTGGCGATTGTCCAACTGGCCTTCCTCAGGCAGAAAATAACCTTGCGCGAACCGGGTTGCCAAGGCAGGCTCCAACGCCGATATCTGCTGCGCATCAACGCTTTGTGCACGCGGCAATGTGGGGATTTGTTGCTGAGTTGACTCTAGCTGACGGGCAAATCGCGATGCTTCAGCCGCGTCTTGACGATGCCAAACGATCAGAGTTCCTAGCTGCTGGAAGAAAACGGGCTCTGGCAGGGTCTCCAAAATGGCAGGCCATCGCGTGAGCGCGTATTGGCCCATCAACACGACGGACTTTTCAGTCACCGCTGATTCGGCCAACGGTGCCAGCATGGCAGCAGCCACCCGGGCTGCCGCGCCTTGGGCATCTGGCCCACTGGCATCAAACAGCGAGACGGAGTGACCCTGCCGCGCCAGTTCGCAAGCCAGCAGACGGCCCATTAGGCCAGCGCCCAGTACGACTGTTTTTTCGGTGGCGTGGGTTGGGCTCATAGCGCCTCAAAAGCGACGACCGGATTGCACCGATAATTTTCACCATGAAAAAAAGTATCCCTGCACCTGCTGCTCCAGGTGAAACCTTCCGCTACCTGCGAGTGCTCACGATTGCAGGGTCTGACAGTGGAGGCGGTGCTGGCATTCAAGCTGACCTCAAGACAATTGCCTCCCTTGGGTGCTACGGCATGACGGCGATCACTGCGATCACTGCGCAGAATACGCTGGGTGTGATTGCCATTCACGGTGTGCCGCCCGAGATTTTGAAAGCTCAACTGCAAGCGGTGCTGGATGACATTGGCGTTGATGCCGTCAAGATTGGCATGCTGCACTCCCCGGAAATTGTCGAAGTGGTTGCCTGGGCGATTGATCATTACAAGCTTGACAAGGTGGTACTCGACCCGGTGATGGTGGCGACCAGCGGCGACACCCTGGTTGGGCAAGACACGGTCAAAGTGCTGGTGCGCGAGCTGTTTGGGCGTGCCTCGGTTGTTACCCCCAACTTGGACGAGGCCGCGTTGTTGCTTGGGCATCCTATTGCCAGCGTTGCAGCGCTGGACCAGGCGGCGATGGATCTGTTGGGCCTGGGCGCGCAGGCTGCATTGCTCAAAGGCGGGCACTTGGCGGGCGACGAACTGGTTGACGTGCTGGCCCAGCCGAATCATGCCTTGATCCATTTGCAATCGCGGCGGATTGCGAGCCGCAACGTGCACGGCACTGGCTGCACGCTGTCCTCGGCAATCGCCTGTTTTTTGGCGCTGGGGCTTGAGCTGCCAGAGGCTGTGGCGCAGGC
>JANNFW010000592.1:0-4764 GCA_031380235.1 Rhodoferax sp.
GCGGCGGGCCAACAACCTACCGAACCGACAACGGCTTCAACAACTCCGCCACATCATCCTCGGTAAACAGCGGTTGCTTGCGGCCTTGCGAGCCGCTGTAAATGCTGTCTGCCAGCGCCGCCTTGCGCGCTTGCAGGGCCAAAATGCGCTCTTCAATCGTGCCCTGCGCGACCAGCTTGTAGACGAACACGCTTTGGGTTTGGCCGATGCGGTGGGCGCGGTCAGTCGCTTGGTTTTCTACCGCCGGGTTCCACCACGGGTCGTAGTGGATGACGGTGTCGGCCTGGGGCAAGTTCAGGCCCACGCCACCGGCCTTGAGGCTGATCAAAAACAGCGGCACCTGGCCACTGGTGAACTGCTCAATCAACACATCGCGCTTTTGCGATTGGCCGGTAAGTTTGACCCAGCTCAGCTTGCGTTTGTACAGCTCTTCTTCGATCAATTCGAGCATTGAGGTGAACTGCGAGAACAGCAAAATGCGCCGCCCCTCGGCCAGCATCTCGGGCAGCAGCTCCATCAGCAGTTCGAGTTTGGCGGATTCTTTGATTTTTTTGGCCGCAGGCAGCGGTACCAGGCGCGGATCGCAGCAGACTTGGCGCAGCTTCAACAGCGCATCCAAAATCTGGATTTGCGATTTGGCCAGGCCTTTGTTGGCCAGCGCCTCGCGCACCGCTTTCTCGGTGGTGAGGCGAATCGTCTCGTACAGGTCGGCCTGTTTGCCCGTCAGTTCTACGGTCGATACCGCGGTTTGTTTGGGCGGCAAGTCGGTGGCGACATCGCTCTTGGCGCGGCGCAGCATGAAGGGCGTGACGCGTCTTCGCAGTTGGTCCAGCCGCTCGCTGCTGCCGAGCTTTTCGATGGGTGTGCGAAACAGTTCTTTGAAGCGGGCTTGGCTGCCCAAGAAGCCGGGCATCAAAAAGTGAAACAGGCTCCACAGCTCACCCAAATGGTTTTCCATCGGCGTGCCCGAGAGGCACAGCCGGTGGCGGGTGTTGAGCTCGGCCACCACCTGCGCGGCATCGGTGTTGGCATTTTTGATGCTTTGCGCTTCGTCCAACACCACCAGGTGCCAGGCCTGCTTCATCCAGCGCTCGCGGTCGCGCTTCAAGAGCGAATAGGGGGCGATGATGAGGTCATGCGTGGCCATGTCGGTAGCCGCTTCGTGACGTTCAGCCCCGTGCAGCACCAGCACTTTGAGGTCCGGCGTAAAGCGGTTGGCCTCGCGCTTCCAGTTGCCCATCAGGCTCACCGGCGCGATGACGAGGGCCGGGCGATCAAGCCGCCCCGCTTGCTTTTCGACCAGCACATGGGCCAGCGTTTGCAATGTTTTGCCCAGGCCCATGTCGTCAGCCAGAATGCCGGCCAGGCCGTGGCTGCGCAGAAACTGCAGCCAGTTCAGGCCCTGCTCTTGGTACGGACGCAGCTCGGCGTTCAGGCCTTTGGGCAGCGCGACTTCGGGCAAGGCGCTTTGCCCCGCCAACTGCTTGACCATCTCGCGCAAGGCTTGCGCGCCTTGCCACTGCACACCCGCGCCCAGCGCCGCGCCCAGGCGCATCGCCTCCATGCGCGAGAGCCGCAAAGTGCCGCCGCTCACATCATGGCCGCGCTCGCCCAGCAGATCGAGCAGCGCGTTTAACCAGGGCAACAGCGGCTCAGTCGGCAGGCGCAGCAGCTTGCCGTTGGGTTGCGCCAAATAGGCAAACGGCGGTAACTGCGCGATGTGGCCGTCTTCGGTGATGAAGTTGCCCAGTTGGTTCAACAGCTCGGGTAAAAACGGCAGTATGTTGTGCCGCTGGCCGTTGATTTGCATGCCCAGCGATAGGTCAAACCACGGGCTCTGGCCCGAGCCGGTCTCACCAGCTTCGCCTGCATCGCTGCTATCACTTCTGTGGGGCTCGTTCATCGACACGTCAAGCGAGTCGGCACGCTCAATCCAGCCGTCCAGCTCTGGGGCCAGCACCACCGTGAAGCCCGCTTCGCGCAGTGGCTCAAATTCGCTCTCAGACCATTGCAGCCAGCGGTATTGCTCCTGCGCCAAGGCGATGTGAAACAGGCCATCTGCATTGCCGATGAGGCCGAATTCATGCAGCTTGGACAGCGCACTGCGCTCCAACGCCACGTCGCGGTGCAGCATGACGCGCTCACGGGTTTTGCCGCCCTCCAACGAACGCTCGACAAACACGGGGGTTTGAAAATTACGGCTAAAAATACCGATGTCACCATAGTCAAACCGCAGCGTGCCGCGCAGCAAACCGGCTTGCGCGCGCTGCTTCAAAGGCGTGGTCTCGATCTCCAGAATCGCCTGGGGCGTAATGCCCTGAATCACACGTGGGGCCTTGAGCACGGGCGGCAGCGGCAAGCCCACCAGGCGGCTCAACAGCGCGGTCTCATGGGTTGCAAAGTCTGACTGCGGGATGGGCGGCGCTTTAAGAAGTAAGGCCAGGTGCTCGGCTGAGAGGCCTGGCACTTCAATCACACCGCACTCGCCTAGCTTTGAATCAAGGTACCACGGTGGCGTGTTGGCAAACCATGTTGGGCCACCGTCGCCTTCAAGGTGCGCCTGCAATGCCCAGCCGGGTTCGTGCGCGCCGGGAATCGTCGTCTGTACCCAGCTCCACGCCGGCGCGCGGGGCGGGCCCAGGCGCAGCGGGTGATCCAGCGTGCGAACCTCGCTTTGGTCATACAGGCGAGCGCTCCTGGCGGCCATTTGCACGGCCAGCCGCCCGGTTTCACCCGACAACTGGGCGGAATCAACCACCGCGTAGGAGTAACTCGTGGAGTGTCCGCCCATGGTGCGCAAGAGGCTGATCACCTCCAGATCTTGCGCCGTGGCGTGTTTAACATCGCCATAGCGCGGTGTCTTCAGTTTGGACCAACTGCCGTTGCGCAGCTTGGTCACAACGCCGTAGCCCAGGTGCAAAAACTGCTGGTGGGCTGCGGTGCTGGTGGTTAGAACGAAAACCAACTGTTCGGTTTTTCTGACCTCTTCAGAGCTTTCGCCGTCAAGGCCTGCGGAATCCACCGGGGCGGGCAACTGGCCGAACAAATCCAGCCATTGGGTAACTTTTTGGTGGGCCTGCTGTGCCTCGCGCTCAGCCATGGCCTGCTGCCGCGCTTGCAGGCGTGCCGCTTGCTCTTCGGCGCTCAGTGGTGCCACGGCTTCCTTTCCAGCCACGGGCGGCATCACCGCGCCTCTTACGACCATGGACGGCAGGCGGTTGAGGTCTGGCTTGATTGACTTGAAAGCGGCTTTGAGCGTCAGCGCAACGCCATGTTTGCACTCATCGCCCACCGGGCAGGTGCAATCGCTGTTGAAGAAGCTCAGGTTGCCTGCGGGGTCAATTTCCACGGTGGCCGTCACTTGGTACGGGGTCTTGAGCGTGCCCTGCACCAGGCCTTCAATCTCCCATTCGGTGCTGTTGACGTGGTTGACCTCGCACGACAGCACCTGCTGGATCAAATAAAGGCTCATGCCGCGATCAAAAGTCGGCTCGGGCACCAGCGCGCGGATCGAATGGGGGTTTAAAAAGAACCGGGCGTCGCTCATCAGCAGGTCAATTGGCGCTTAAGTCGCATTCAAGTCGCATTCACAGTAAATTTACTACAATTGTGGTAAAAATCGCGCAAAAACGTGTTAAATCGGGTTAAATGCGATGCAAAAGGCTAAATTATGAATGAAATATGCCTATAGCTCTCGTATCATATGCATAACCAGCTATATAAATAGTAGCTATTGTGTCGTCAATTGATTCTCTGAATGGGCCTGCAACACGCCCTGCGCCTGGGTGTCGGCATGGTAGCTGCTGCGCACCATCGCCCCCACGGCGGCGTGGCTGAAACCCATCTCATACGCACGGGCCTCGTACATTTTGAAGGTGTCCGGATGCAGGTAGCGCTTCACGCTGAGGTGTGAGCGCGAGGGGGCGAGGTACTGGCCGATGGTGAGCATGTCGATGTGGTGATCGCGCATATCCTGCATCACCTGCAGCACTTCTTCATCGGTCTCGCCCAGGCCGACCATGATGCCGCTCTTGGTCGGCACGCCAGGGTGCAGGGCCTTGAATTTTTTCAGCAGGTTCAGACTGAATTGGTAGTCGCTGCCGGGGCGGGCTTCTTTGTACAAGCGGGCTGTGGTCTCCAAGTTGTGGTTCATCACATCGGGTGGCGCGGCGGTCAAGATGCTCAAGGCGCGGTCATCGCGGCCTCTGAAATCAGGCACCAGCACTTCGATTTGCGTTTGTGGAGACAAGGCCCGAATTCGCGTGATGCAATCGACAAAATGCTGCGCGCCGCCGTCGCGCAAATCATCGCGGTCTACGCTGGTGATCACAACATATTTGAGCTTCAACGCGGCGATGGTTTTGGCCAGATTCTCGGGCTCGTTCGCATCCAGAGGATCGGGCCTGCCATGCCCCACATCGCAAAATGGGCAGCGCCGCGTGCACTTGTCGCCCATGATCATGAAGGTGGCCGTGCCTTTGCCAAAGCACTCGCCGATGTTGGGGCACGATGCCTCCTCGCACACGGTCACCAGCTTGTTTTGCCGCAGGATGTCCTTGATCTCATAAAACCGCGTGCTGGGACTGCCCGCCTTGACGCGAATCCAGTCCGGCTTTTTCAACAGTTCGCCTTGAACGACTTTGACCGGGATGCGCGACAGCTTGGCGGCGGCTTTTTGCTTGACGGATGGGTCGTAGCCGCCCGACCGGTCGGCTTTGGGATCGTAGTTTTCTGCGGTTTGCGCTTCTTTGACGGCGGTAGTCA
>JANNFW010000595.1:0-6972 GCA_031380235.1 Rhodoferax sp.
GCTTGCGGCAAACGGTCGTAAAAGCCGTTCGCTAAAGGGCAGGATTCGCCATGACATTCCAACGTGGGGTGCTCGCAGCTTTTGTCGCGGGCCACCAGCTCCAGCACGCGCAGAGGCAAGGCTTTGCGTGGATCACTCAGCGCCTGCAGGGCGTCCAAAGCCACTTGACGACCCGGCGTTTTGGCGGTGAGGAAAAACAGCTTGTCCACGCGCTGCCCCGGCATCGCCTTGAGCGCCGGAAACACGGTACCCATCGTTTTTCCAATGCCAGTTGGAGCCTGGGCCAGCAGGCAGCGCCCGGCGACACTGGCCTTGTAGACGGCTTCGGAAAGCACGCGCTGGCCTTTGCGGAATTCGCCATGGGGGAAATCAAGCGTGAGCAAGGCTCTGTCGCGCGCATTGCGATGGGCGGTTTCACGGTCTGCCCAGTCGATAAAGCGCTCGCACAGGGTTTCGAAAAACACGCGCAAAGCGGCGGCATCGTACTGCTCGCTGAAGACGGTTTCTTTTTGGCTGGTGATGTTGAAATAGACCAAGGCCACATGCATCGCATCAACGCCCAACTTCTGACACATCAACCATGCGTAAACCTTGGCCTGTGCCCAGTGAAGTTGGCGGTGGTTGTAGGGGATACGCTCAACGTCGCCGCGATGGGTTTTGATCTCTTCCAGGCGGTTGAGCGCGGGATCGTAGCCATCGGCCCGGCCCCGCACCCACAAGTGGCGGTGGCTGCCAGCGAGCGACACTTCGCGCTCATACTGCGGGCCGCGCCGGGAGGTGACTTCAACGTGCCCAGCGATACCCTGCACGGCGGTGGGGGCGGGCGTGAAGCGCAAGTCCAGACTGCCTTCCTTGGCGGTGAACTCGCACAGCGCCCTTACCGCCACGGCGACGTTGACCGTCACGGTGCAAGCGACATGGGGTAAGAGGTCAGTGGTCACGTCAAAAAATTGACTTGACTATACTGTACAAAATACCAGTTTCGCCACTGTTCTGAAGATGCCAATCACGTCGATCACACTCACCCGTTATCACCACCGACGGTTACGCGAGGTGTATCGGTCTGCCGGGTGGCCGTCGCAGGATGTACTGGAGATTGAATTGCTAGCCGTGGGTTTGTTGGAGCGCGTCTTGTCCGGCAGCGGCCATGAAACGCTGCGCCTCACCAGCGCCGGTATTGCTCAACTGGCCGAGGCATTGGGACAGAACAAAGCGGCACGGTCTGCGCACGAAGCCTTGGTGGAAAGAGTCGCACTGGAGATGGGCCGCGCGGGCCGACTGGTGTGGCGCGGTTTGAGCCTGCGCGCGCGGGTGCCAGCGCCAGAAGAAACAGCAGACGATTCCAGTGCAGCACCGCTGGCTTGGGTGGTCGCTTGCCCGGACGTTTTTTCAATCCGAAACACGACGGTTGAAGGCTATCTAGAGCCCATCGTCCACGAGATCAAGGTCAGCCGGGCCGACCTGTTGGGCGATCTCAAAAAACCGTCAAAGCGCGCCGCCTATTTGGACATGGGCGGTGAGTGCTGGTACGTGCTGGGCGAAACCGCCCGTGGCAAACCGATTGCGAGTGCCGATGAGGTGCCGCCCGAATGCGGCGTGATGCTGTGCGAGGGTGACCGCCTCATTGTGGCCCGGCCCGCGCCACGCAAAGCACTTACGAAGCTGCCGTTTCACGTGTGGATGGCGCTGGCCAAAGCGACACCGATGGCGCGCGGGGACGGGGATGAGCAGGCGCGCTTGTAGCAACTACTGTTCAGTATGCACCAACCTTCACGCCTCACCGGCCCCGTGCCCCAAGGTAAACGCCTCCTCAAACACCGAGTAGCCCGCCCAGTCGCTATGGGCAAAACTCAAACGGACAGCGGCTGCTAATCGAGAGTTATGACTGCCGCCAGGCACAGGCACCGCCATCGCATGGCCGTAGCGGGTGATGTCGATTCGGGTCGCTTTGGCGGGGATATCAGGATGCGCTCGCGCCAGGTCGGCCAGGATCACGTCACGCCATTCAGTCCACGGTTTGTCCATCAGCAGTTGGCGGCCTTGGGGCACGTCACCCAACGCGCGGTAGTGGGTGAGCACGGTCGCGCCGGGAACGCTTTGCAGGCTTTGGTGCATGGCATCGACGTAGCCCAGGCTAGTACCTTGTGTGTTCTCGGCGTGTGCGTTCTGCGTGGTCGCATCGTGAATGACGTTGTCCCAACTTGGTGGCGCGCCTGGGCGATCCTGCAAGGGGAACTTGACGTGAATATTGGCGACCAGCCACGGTGCGTAGCGGGTTCGCGCGGCGGCTTGGCGTAAAAGATCAGGTGGATTTTCGACGATGCGTGCTGCGACAAAGATCGGCAGCGACACGATGCAGCGCTCGGCCTGCCAGCGCTCCAGCGTCTGCGACACCGGATCAAACGCATCGACCTCGACACCGTGCTTGCCCGCTGCAATGCGCACCACTACCTGGCCCGTGTGCAAACGCTCTTTCAACGGCAGGGCGAGCTGCCGGGTCAACCAACCATTGCCCTCGGGCCAGGTGAGCACGCCTTCGCGGTCTGCTGGCTCCGTTACATCGCCGCTCTCTTGGCGAGGCGCGCTGAACCCATGGCGGCTGGCAAAGTAGTGCAGCCCAGCCCAGGCGGATACCGTGGCAACGCCAGCACCGTAGTCGTCGTTGCAGCAGTAGTCGAGATACCAGCGCAGGTGCGGATCTGTCAGGCCGTTTTGCGCGAGGTAACTGGCGAAGGTGATGGCGCCCAGAGACTCCATGAAGGGTGATGGCGATGTGTACGAGGTCGGAATCGACCAGGTTGCCGATTGCCTGGCGCGCGCCACCAGTGCCGCAAACCGCTGGTACTGCGCCAACGTCTCGCCGCCCACGCCTTGCAGCGGCAGCAGGCCGTCTTGCCACTCGCCGTTGAAGAACAGGCGCTCCTGCGGACTGTGGCAAAGATGGCGCTCGTCGTAAACCCAGCGGCCCGCCACGCGCTTGCGCAGACCCAGTTCTTCGAGCAAATTTTGCACATCAACTGCCGCATCACCTGGCACGGGCAGGTAGTGCGCGCCGAGTGGGCAAGCGATGCCGTTGACCACACCGCCCCGGCTGTTGCCACCGGCCTGATCTTCGAGCTCCAGCAAAGCGAAGTCGTCCATACCTCTGAGGCGCAACGCCCGCGCGGCGGCCAGAGCGGCAACGCCACCGCCCGCGATGATGACGCGCGTTTTGTGCACTTTGGAAGGAGTAGGCCACGCCTTGCGCTCACGCAACAGGTGCCCACGCTCGTGGGAGATACCGCTGAAACCGCCCTGGATTTCCTCAAGCCGCTCACATCCGACAAGCGAACCCACAAGAGGTAACGCGGCACCTGCCAGAAAGCTGCGCCGCTTCATCTCAATGGGTGTCCAGTTTGCCCCACTCCGCCTCGTAGGTGGTGACCAGCGTCTGGTTGGACAGACGGTTCACCTCGGCGGGCACGCGCGCCATGTCGCGCGGGAAGTCAAACAATTGAGGGAGTGACGAGAGGTTCAGAAACCGCAAATCCGCTGGCAACTCGGTCGGCATGTGCCAAGGTCTGCGGCTGGCAATCACAAAGCCCCACTCGCCAAAGCTGGGCACGTTGGCGTGGTAGGGCCGTGCCGTCAAACCCACTGACTCAATGGTTTGCACCACCGTCCAGTAGCTGCGCCGAGCAACCAGGGGCGACGTGGTTTGAATCACCGCGTAGCCACTGGCGGCCAGGCGTTGATCCAACAGCGAATAGAACGAATTGGTGTAGAGCTTGCCAATGCTGAAGTTGGTGGGGTCGGGGAAGTCGACCACGATGACGTCAAACGTCTCCTGCGTTTGCTCCAACCACTGGAACGCATCGGCGTTGATGACTTTGACTTTGGGCGACTTCAGCGCGGCGCTGTTGAGCTTCACCAGCGTGGGTTGCTCGGAGAAGAGCCGGGTCATGGCGGGGTCCAGCTCGACCAGTGTGATGGATTCAACACCGGGGTATTTGAGGATCTCGCGCACCGCCATGCCATCGCCACCGCCCAACACCGCGACTTTTTTGGGCGAACTGCCACCCGCCGCAAAGGCCGCCATCACCGGGTGCACCAGCGCCTCGTGGTAGCGGTATTCATCCCGCTCGGCAAACTGCAAATTGCCGTTGAGAAAGAGGCGATGCCCGCCGCGCCCCTGCGTGACGACGATGCGCTGGTAGGGTGAGTGCGCGGTGAAGACGATTTTGTCTTGGTAAAACTTGTCTTCAGCCAAGGTGGTGATGTGGTCTGCACCTGCAAACGCGGTGGCTAACACGCCCAACGTCGCCACGCAGGCGATGACGTGCGATTTGAAATGGCGCAGCTCATGGCGGAACAGCCACAGCGCCCACAACGCCACGGCGGCGTTCATCAAACCAAACAGCAAGCCGGTGCGGATCAATCCCAACTGCGGCACCAGCACCAGCGGGAACGCGACCGACACCGCCAGCGCACCCAAATAATCGAACGTCAGCACCTGCGAGACCAAGTCTTTCAGCGCTACATTGCGCTTCAAGATGCGCATGACCAGCGGAATCTCCAGCCCCACCAGCGTGCCGACCACAAACACCAGCGCGTAAAGCAAAAAGCGAAATGAACCGGGTGTGTAAGCATTTGCGATGAACAAGAGAGCTGGTAACGCGCCACCGACGAGCGCTACTAGCAGTTCTATTCGCAAGAAGTGCGCGGGTAACTGTCGCTCGAAAAAGCGCGAAAGGTAAGACCCCACCCCCATCGCAAACAAATATGCGCCGATGACAGTGGAGAACTGCAAGACCGAGTCGCCGAGCAGGTAGGAGGCCAGCGCGCCTGCTGCCAACTCGTACACCAGCCCGCAGGCGGCGACGACGAAGACGGAGGCGAGCAGCGCAACCTCCACTGGCCCGGCACTGGGGCCGGCGCCTGCGCGCTCTACCGGCTGGCTACTCATCCATTCGTCACCCGTGGATGGCGGCGGCCACGATGATTGAAATGCCCAGCGACATGGCCGCCACCACCAGTGCCAACGCCACGTTTTGCTTTTCAACAATCTCTTCCCACAGCTTGTAGGGCGTGATTTTGTCGATGATCACAAAGCATAGCCAGAAAATCAGCACGCCAATCAACGCGTAGAGGATGGAGCCCAGGAAGGCAGAGGGTTTAATCCATTCAAGTCCCATGAGAATCTCCTTCAGTAAATTGAGTCAATTGATGAGTGGGTGCAAGCGTCATTTATGTCCTCCACCGCCGGAGGAGCCGCCGAACGACCCACCTGACGTTCGCGCCCCACTCGAGTAGCCAGACCCCGTTGTCGGCGCGCAGCGGCTGATCAGAAACAGAACCACCAGGATGATGACCAACAAAATGATGATGGTGCCGCAGCCTACACCTTTGAGCGCACTGGCGGGAGAGGCATCGGAACGCTTGAGCAAATCCTTGCTGTCTTCGAGCTTGAAGGCCTTGGCTACGGTTTCGCTGTCGATCTGGCTGCCGACCGACCAAGTCAGCTCATTGGGCGTTTTCTCCATCGACAGCATGCTCTTGCCGCTGACGAAATCTCGATTCTCGGAGGTCTGCCCGCGCGTCACCTGCCAGTAAAACTCGCCCGCCACGTAAAAGGTTTCAGCCCGATAGCTTTCTTTGAGCTGGTAACGCTGGCCCAAATAGCTGGCGCTGCTACCGTTGGCGACCATCACCGGCGCGCCGGTGGTCGGCTTGACGATGCTCCAGCCTTCCGTGGAATCAACCAGAAACGTAAAGCCGCGCTTTTGGTTGTAGAGCAAGTACTCGCTCCAGCCAAACTGCTCACTGGCATCGCTCGGGTCGCTTGCGTCAGTTCCCATGCGATGCTGAAACCCGACGACTTGCCACTGCACCCCTTGCAGTTGGCCGATGCTGCCGAGCTTGATCAGCGGGCGAACGGGCTCATCTTGCAGCGCGTGTTTGAGCTCGCCGCCAATGCCGCCTGAGATGTCGATCAAGCTGTTGCACGATGTGCAGGTGATGCTTTTGCTCAAGTCCAACGTGACCTGAACGCTGGTGCCGCAATTGGGGCAGGCGAACTGGCGGCCTTTTTCGTCTTTGGCGGATTCGTCCTTCAGGCCGGTGAGCTGCAAATCTTCGAGCAGCACTGCCGCACCCATCGACATTGTGGGCGGCTGGGTGCCGTAGTCAATGCTGAGTACTTCGCCCGCCCCAGCCACCACACCCGCACCTGAACCTATCCCCAGACCACCGCCCTCGCTGCGCAACTCCACGACCACAAACGGCTCACCCAGTTTGGGCAGATGCGGCAGTTCGCCCTGTGCAGAGATGAGTGACACCGTCTGGTTTGCGGCCACGCTGAAGGCGCGACCATTGAGACGCATCGATTTACCGAGTTGAAACCCTGCCGCTTCGGGGATGTCAAGCTGGGCCGCGAGCGGCGTGGTGAAGACATACGAGCCGTTGTCTTCACTCAGGTAGGCCGATGTGCCATCCACCAGCACCGCGTGCCATTCCGTCCACGTGCCTTCGCCATATTTGTACTGCAGGCGGCCAACGAGCGTAAAAGCGGTTTTGACACCCGCACGGTTCCACACGCCGCTGGCCCGCAATTGCAAAGGGCTGTGGTCGTCAAACAGCTCGGCCATCTTGCCGATGCGCGCCAGCTTGTCGCCGCTGCGCACCACCGTGCTTTGGCAATAGCCGCACACCGCGTGGGTGGACTGCGCGCTTAAGAAGTTGACGGGCGCACCGCAGCCGGGGCAGGGTGCCCGATAACTGCGTTGGGGGGATTCAGTGGCCACTCGGCAAGGCGGTGTGCTCAGTTCTTCTTACAGTCAGTGCGGCAAATGGCTGGGCCATTCCTTACACCAACTTCTTGAGCAGCTCCGCCTTCTTGGTGTCAAACTCTTCTTGCGTCAAGATGCCTTTGGATTTGAGCTCGCCAAGCTTCTCAAGCGTGGCCATCACGTCTTCGGCCTTCACGCCCACCGC
>JANNFW010000606.1:0-2644 GCA_031380235.1 Rhodoferax sp.
TGCAACCATCTCAATGCGCCGATCCAGCGCGTCAGACGAATCGTCTTTGCCTGTGGCAACCAACGCCGCTGCCGAGCCATAGCCCTTGGTACTGATGCGCGATGCCAACTCTTTTTTCTCGGCAACCAGTCGCTGCTTGACGTACTCGGCCCGCTGCAAGGTCACACGCTCGTTCATTGGCTCGGAGCCACCTCGGCCTGTGTGCCCTGCCACTTCAAAGCAGGTATTCGGGTCTTTCAGCGCAAGGGTTGACTGCCCCGCCAGCTCTTTGAGCCAGCGGTCATAGGGGTTGGTATCTTTTGCGAAGCTGGCACCACCGGGTTGAAAATTGAACTTCACCGCCAGCCGCTTGGCATCCAGCCCTTGTTTGGTGATTTTGCCAAAAGCTTGCATGGCGGGCTCACGCCGGCCCAGTTTCAGATTGGACAAATACACGCCCGTGTGCACGCGCGGCTGGTCACCCGCAGGGCTGCGCAAAAGCGACGTGAACAGAGCCAGCGACTCTTGGTATTTTTTGCCGTTGTACGAGCGCACGGCTTCGTCAATACCGGCAATCGCGGCGACCTTGTCCAGGTAATCGGGGTTGATTGGGTCGCCCGCCCGAGTGCCCTGGCAGGTCTTGATGTAGCCTTCTACGATCTTATCGTTCACCCAGAGTGGCGCGTCCTGAAAATAGGGCAATGGCGTGGCATCAACACCTGCGGTTTGCGAGCGGGCGAAGCCCTTGCTCACGATTTTCCCGGTCTTCAAGTCCGCCAGCGCGAAGCACACGCGGTAGGCATCACGCTCACCCGCGCCTTTGCCTTGCAGGTTGATGGGTGTGAAGGTGCCTATAAACACCAGCGGGGCTGCCGCGATATTGGCCGAATTCAAGGGCTTGACCTGAAACCGCGGGAAGTCGGTTTTAAGCAGACCAACCAACTGCTTTTCGACCGCCGATGTGGCCAGGGACTGCAGGCCCGTGGAGCCATCCACCAGCGGGTCAATCACCAAATTAAAAGTTTGGTCGGCCGGCAACTGGGCCTTGCCAAAGAGGTCACGCGCGGCCGCCAGCACAGCTTCCTGATGCGGCAAGGCGACGATAGGCGCGGCGGGAGCCGGCGCAGACGGCGCTGCTGCGACGACGGTGGGTGCCGGGGCTGGTGCCGCTGCTGATTTTTGAGGCTGAGGTGCGGGGTCAGTTGCCGGGGTGCCGCAGCCTGCCAGCAGCAGGGCGACAGCAAGAGGCAGGGCCGAGACCTTGCGCGCAGGAATGAAGGGCATTTGCAAACCGAGAGAGAACTTAGATGCGAGCATGGTGGATCCTTCGACGTAGTGCCTGTAGGTAACAGGTCGTTAGGGCACTCTAGCAGAGTGAGGCGCAAATGTCGCTAAATTCTTCATCGAGTCTTCATCCAGTTGAGGGAGGTTTTCAGGCGGATGACCGCAGTTTTCTACAATACCCGTCATGTTTGTCCATCTTCGCACCCACACCGAGTTTTCTGTCACCGATGCCACGATTCGGATTGACGACGTTGTCGAAGCCGCCGCCGCCGATGGCCAAGGCGCTCTGGCCATCACGGATTTAAGCAACCTGTTTGGCACTGTTAAGTTCTACAAGGAAGCGCGGGCCAAGGGGGTTAAACCCATCATCGGCGCGGAAGTCTTTTTGGAAGGCCTGGGGCTGGAGGCGGCAAGCCTGTCGCGCATCGTTTTGCTGGTTCAAAGTACGCAGGGCTATTTGAATTTGTCGGAGCTGCTGGCGCGGGCCTATACGCAGAATTCTGTCAAAGGGCAGGCGGTGGTCAAGCTTGCGTGGTTGACGGCATTGAGTGATGGCTTGATTGCCTTGTCAGGCGCGCAGGCAGGGCCGGTGGGGCAGGCGCTGGTGCAAGGTGACGCTGCGCGTGCCCGCGAGGCCGCTTTGCAGCTTGCGGCCATCTTCCCGCATCGGTTTTTCATCGAGTTGCAGCGCGCCGGTCGCTCTGATGATGAAGCCCATGTCGCCAATGCCGTCCAGTTGGCAAAACGCTTGAACTTGCCTGTGGTCGCCACCCACCCCGTGCAGTTTGCCGCGCCCGATGACTACGAGGCCCACGAGGCGCGCGTTTGCATTGCCGAAGGCGAAATTCTGGGCAACCCCAAACGGGTGCGCAAGTTCACGCGCGAGCAGTATTTCAAGTCGTCTGCGCAAATGCAGGCGCTGTTTGCGGATGTGCCCTCAGCCCTGGCCAACACGGTCGAAATCGCCAAGCGCTGCAACCTGAGCCTAGTGCTGGGCAAGCCGCAATTGCCAGAGTTCCCCACGCCACTGGTCAACGGCGAGCGCATGACCAGCGATGACTACTTTCGCTACGCGTCGCACGAGGGCCTGAAGGATCGCATGCGCCATCTCTACCCCAATGACGAGGTGCGCAGCAAGGAGATGCCGCGCTACGTCGTGCGGCTTGAGTTTGAGATCAACACGATCGTCAACATGGGCTTCCCCGGCTACTTTTTGATCGTGGGCGACTTCATCAACTGGGCAAAAAATAACGGCTGCCCGGTAGGGCCAGGGCGGGGCTCTGGCGCAGGTTCGTTGGTGGCCTATTCGCTGAAAATCACTGACTTGGACCCGCTGCATTACGACTTGCTGTTCGAGCGGTTTTTGAACCCTGAGCGGGTG
>JANNFW010000641.1:0-10572 GCA_031380235.1 Rhodoferax sp.
CCCACACCGGCGACGATCCGCGTCGTGCAGATGGAGCCAGGGCCAATGCCGACCTTGACGCCATCCGCACCCGCTTCCACTAGCGCCAGCGCTGCGGCACCGGTGGCAATGTTGCCGCCAATCACATCAATCTGCGGATAATGTTTTTTAACCCAGCGCACCCGCTCGATAACGCCTTTGCTGTGGCCGTGCGCGGTGTCAACCACCAGCGCATCCACACCGGCGCGCACAAGGGCCTCAACTCGCTCCTCGGTACCCTCGCCCACGCCCACCGCAGCGCCTACGCGCAACTGGCCATGAGCGTCGCGCGCGGCATTGGGGAAGCTGGTCTGCTTGGTGATGTCTTTGACTGTGATGATGCCCTTGAGCTCAAACGCCGGGTTGACGACCAGCAGCCGCTCCAACTTGTGTTTGTTCAACAGCGCTTTGGCCTCTGCGGGTGTGGTGCCGTCGCTTTCTTGCACAGTCACCAACTTCTCGCGCGGCGTCATGATCTGGCTCACGGGCACGTCGTAGCGTGTTTCAAACCTCAAATCACGGCTGGTGACGATGCCCACCACCTTGCCCGCATCGCACACGGGGAAGCCTGAAATCCCCAGTTGCTCCGAAAGCGCTAGCACCTGACGAACGGTGTGCGTTGGCGTGATGACCACCGGGTCGCGCAGCACGCCAGATTCGTAGCGTTTGACTTTTGCCACTTGAGCAGCCTGCTCTTTGGGCGTGAAGTTCTTATGCACGATGCCAATGCCGCCTTCTTGCGCGATGGCGATTGCCAAACGCGCCTCGGTGACGGTATCCATCGCCGCCGAAACCAGGGGCAGGTTCAGCGAAATGTTGCGGGAAAATTGGGTGGAAAGCGAAGTGTCCTTGGGCAGGATCTGGGAGTACGCTGGCACCAACAACACGTCGTCGAAGGTGAGCGCTTTGCCGAGTAGGCGCATGCTAAAGCTCCAAAAAGTCGATTGTACCCGTGCTAACCCTAGTGGCTTGCGCCTGCCACGGGGCGTTAATTGGAGAATTTCGGTGTCAACGCTAAAATCAAGGCATGCACATGACTCTCAAAACGCACTCAACCCAATCGTCTTCCCAATCGTCTTCCAATTCGTGGCGGTTGATGGCTCGTCACGCCGCAAAGGCACTTGTCGTCACGCTCGGCTTGCTGGCAACCACTGCATTTGCCCAATGGACGTGGTTGGACAAGGGTGGTCGCAAGGTCTACAGCGATACCGCGCCGCCCGCAGACGTTCTTGACAAAAACATCATCAAACGCCCAGGCGGCCAAGCCGGGGCCGCCAATAACGCTGCAAACTCAGCCGCTGCGGCCAAAGCCAAACTGATCACCGATGGCGTGACCTCAGACCAGGCGATTGCGGCGGCTGCGCCAGGTGCTTCGGCCCCACAGGCCCCGGCCAGTGGCCCCAAGCTGTCCAGCGTTGACAAAGAACTGGAAAAGAAGAAGAAAGAAAAAGAAGACGCTGAGGCGGCCAAAAAGAAAGAAGAGGAACAGCGCGTGACCAAGGCCAAGATTGAAAACTGCGCTCGCGCGAAGACTGCCAAAACAACGCTCGACTCCGGCGTGCGCATCGGCGTGACCAATGCCAAAGGCGAGCGCGAAGTCATGGAAGATGCCGCCCGCGGCGCAGAAACCAAGCGCGTCCAAGCCATCATTGATTCAAGCTGCCGATAGCGCCAAGCCGCAAGCTCAGTAGCCCGTCTTTCCACCGGGTCGCGATTTGGAAAACAGGCCCGCTTTTTTGGCACCCTGCTTGGCAAACCGCTGTCGGCGCGCGACTTTCGGGTCTACCTTCAAAGCACGATAGAACTCGACGCGGTCTTTATCGCCGAGCACGTGACTGGGTTCGACTTTTCTGTTCCAGATGCCGACGGCAAGAGGGCTTGATGGCAACTCAGCGAACCGCGCCATGAATCCGCTGGCGGACAGCGCATCAGCCACAGAACTCCCCGCAAGCAAAGTCAGCGCGACCTCATGCACTTCGCGCGCGGCGGGTGAATAAGCCACAGTCACTTGAATCAGCCGATCAGGCATAGACCTGCTGCGCCCGCTTCACAAACGCATCGACCAGACTACCCGCAATTTTGTCAAACACTGGGCCAACCAGCTTGGCCAACGTGGCGCTGTCAAAACCGTAATTCAAATTCAACACCACCTTGCATGCACGCTGACTGCCATCGCCGAGCGGCAAAAAGTTCCACTCGCCTTCCAGCTTCGAGAACGGCCCGTTCACCAGGTTGATTACGACCTGCTGACCTTCGCCATGAACATTGCGCGTGGTGAAAGACTGTCGGATGCCGCCGAATGAGATACCGATTTCGGCCGTCATACCTGCGTCGTCGGTAGACAGGATTTTGGTGTGGTCACACCATGGCAGAAACTTTGGATAGTCGGCCACCGCCGTCACCAAGGCATACATTTCAGCGGGGCTGTACCAGATCAGGACTGACTTGTTGACAGTTTTCATTGGGTAAGGCTACCGATTGTAGACAGCCAGCCCCGCCCCTGAGATTGGGTCAAGTTCGCATCGTGCCGGTGAATTTTTCAATCGGGTCGAACAACGCAGCAGTGCTTGACAAACTTCTCGATCAGACACTTTGTGCGCACTTTTATTGAATAAATGGGGCGTCTGCACGTACCTGATTTTGAGGACCCACCTGTATAGTTGACATTGAGATGCCAGATTTAAAAACACCCAGTTGGATCAAAAAGAATATTGATCGGCTTTCGCGCCGACGTGGCGATTCGTCGGATTCATTGCCGACGGGTGGTTATGAGGCAGGCCAGGCCATCACGCAACAGGCGACTGAAGTGATCTCAGTAACCAATCGTGCGATGCGCAGCACCAGTGACCGCCTGACATCCACCCTGCGGCATCAGGGCGAAGCGCTGTCACCGCGCGAGCTGCGCAAGACCTTGAAGTACCTTCGCGAAATCATTGAACCGAGGATCAGTGAGGTTGAAGGCGGCAGACGGGCAGCCAGTTTGCTCGTTTGGTACACCAAAGCCAGTGCGTCGTTGCGCTACGACTGCTGGCTTTTGATGAGTGAGCAGTTCATGGCCGACCCCGTGCGGGCCAAGAACGCGCAAGCCAAATATGCAGCTGCTGTGGGCACACCCGAAGAGGCCGTGGCCGAGGTGCGTTTGAGGCAATCGACGGTATCGCCACGGCGGCGGCTACTACAGCGTTTCAGCGTGCTGCCAGAAGGCATTCGTTTCCTGGTGGACATGCGCTCTGAAATTCTGCCGTTGCTGAAGTCAGACAAGCGATTGCTCGCTCTGGATGCGGAGATGGAGTACATGTTCTCCACCTGGTTTGACGTGGGCTTTTTGGAGCTTCGCCGTTTAAGCTGGGACAGCCCGGCCTCCTTGCTCGAAAAGCTGATCCAGTACGAAGCGGTTCACGACGTCAAGAGCTGGGCGGACTTGAAAAACCGATTGGACAGCGACCGGCGCTGCTACGGGTTCTTTCATCCGAGGTTGCCCAACGAGCCTTTGATTTTTGTGGAAGTGGCGCTGCTCAACGACATCGCCGGCAGCATCAGCCCGCTGTTGGATGAAGCTGCAGAGGCGGTTGAGACCTCCAAGGCAACCACGGCGATCTTCTATTCCATCAGCAATACGCAGCTTGGGCTCAAAGGCGTGAGCTTCGGCGATTCATTGATCAAGCGCGTGGTGGAGACTTTGAAACAAGAGTTCGCCAAGCTCAAGACCTTTGCCACGCTCTCACCCATTCCCGGTTTGCGCGGCTGGCTGCAAAGGCACGATCCAGCCTTGGTTGCCCAACTACAGGGGCTGGATGTGCGGCTGCTCGAAGAGGCCAGTGAAGTCAGAAAGCAGCTCTGCCACCACACCGCGCTCTATCTTGGCCGGGAGATGAAGGAAGGCCAGCCTATCGACCCGGTCGCGCGCTTCCATTTGGGCA
This sequence comes from Rhodoferax sp., assembly GCA_031380235.1. Taxonomy (GTDB): domain Bacteria; phylum Pseudomonadota; class Gammaproteobacteria; order Burkholderiales; family Burkholderiaceae_C; genus JANYCG01. The sequence goes on from JANNFW010000641.1 coordinate 3,939, forward strand.
ACGGTGCCTGTGTCGAAACCATCAACTGGGCGGCAGACCTCAGCCCCAAAGGCATCAAGCAGTCGTTTGGCCTGATGGTGAATTACCTCTACGACCTGAAGAAGCTCGACAAACACCGGGATATGCTCTCGCGCGGCAACATTCCTGTCTCCAGCAGAGTCGCCAAGTTGCTTTAAGACCTGCTGGCCAGGGCTGCCGCACAGTCCTAGCGTCGCTGATAGACTGCGGGGCGGCAATCGCTGCCGCAATCCTCAATTCATGGCCAAAAAACCCGACACCACCGTTAAAAAGACGCCCACCAACGCCCGGATTGCCGACAACAAAAAGGCCGCCTACAACTACTTTTTTGAAGAGCGGCACGAGGCAGGCTTGGTGTTGGAAGGCTGGGAGGTCAAATCCCTGCGCGAGGGCAAGGTGCAGTTGACCGATGGCTACGTCGTGATCCGCGAAGGCGAGTTGTTTTTGATCGGTTTGCAGATCACCCCGCTGAACACCGCGTCAACCCACATCAGCCCGGACAAGGTGCGCACCAAAAAGCTCTTGATGAAGAAGGAAGAAATCAAGCGCCTGAGCATCAAGGTCGAGCAAAAAGGCTACACCCTGGTGCCCATCAACCTGCACTGGAAAACCGGCAAAGTGAAGTGCGAAATCGCCCTGGCCAAAGGCAAAGCCGAGCACGACAAGCGCGACACCATCAAAGACCGCGAAGGCAAGCGCGAGGTGGATCGTGCGATGAAGGAGCGCAAGCGGTAGCGGTAGCTGTAGCTGTAGCTGTAGCTGTCGGTGTAGCGGATTTGCAGCCTGGAGAATTGCTATTATTATAGTAGCTTTTTATGCATATTATTCGAGAGCTACAGGCATATTTTATTCATAATTTCGTCGAAATCTCGATTTTGGAGGCTTAATATACCTTAATTGGGTATATTGATGGCTCTGAAGCTAATTTTGGGGCGTTTCACAAACGGTGCAGCGTTGCGCGTGAGGACGAGTGTCTTGCGCTGTTTGTAAGAGGTTTCCCACAAGAGAGCGACCGTTTTTCTGATGCCGCCTGCCGTGCGCCTCGGGTATATTGATCTTGCCGGGTCGTTCAATCCGGCCATCAACGCCAGATCTTATGGCCGTTTCCCGTCATGGGTGATTCCCCGAGTCAGCCTGCCACCGAGACACTTCGCCATGCATGAAAACATCAGCGTCAATTTGCCGGACTTAGCCGTCGGCGAAGCGCCAGACCCAGGCGACAGCGTGCCGTGGGATACACAGCCCTACAGCACCAAACGCCATGGCATCAGCATCAGCAACTGCGATGCCGAACCGGTTCGTACGCCAGGCTGCATTCAAGCCCATGGCGCGCTGCTCGTGTTGCGCCTGTCCGACCTTTCGATCTTGCAGGCGAGCGAAAACTGCGAGTCCATTCTGGGACACGGCGCGCATCAGTTGCTTGGCAAAAGCGTGGCAGCGGTCGTCAAACCCGAAGGCGAAGATCGATTGCGCAGCATCCTGTCCACTGAGCCGACCGACCGCAATCCGATTTATGCCTTCACGCTGCCCACCAGCGAACGGATTGCGCCGATGGATGTGACCGTGCACACCATCGATGGGTTGGTGATGCTCGAGTTTGAGGGCACCGGTCGAAGTGGTATCGGCATGAGTAGCGGACTCGCGGTGCCGGAGCCACGTCATGAGCCTGACTACTACTCTGAGATCAAGCAAACCGTCGCACGGCTACAGGCCATGGACAGCGTCAGGGGGTTTTGCAAGGCGTTGGCCGATGAAGTGCGCCTGCTGTCTGGCCTGGACCGCGTGCTCATCTACAAGTTTCATGCGGACAACCACGGCGAAGTGTTTGCCGAGAGTCGTCGCAGCGATTTGACCCCCTGGCTTGGCCTGCACTACCCCGCCGACGACATTCCGAAACCGGCGCGTGATATCTTTTCCAAAACCTGGATTCGCCCGGTGCCGGATATCCACAGTGAGCTGGCAGAGATGATGCCACTGCTCAACCCTGATACCGGCAAGCCGGTCGACATGACCTTTTGCATGCTGCGTGGCGTGTCGGTGATGTACACCGAATACTTGCAGAATATGGGCGTATCGGCAGGGCTGACGATGCCGCTGCGCCGCGACAACGTGCTGTGGGGGCTGATCGCCTGCCACCACTACAGCGGCCCGCACCATGTGCCGTACGAGCTGCGTGCTGCCTGCGAATTTCTGGCGCAAGTGGGATCGCTGCAGCACCACGCGGTGGAGGACCGTGAGAACGCCCCTTATCGTCTCCAGCTTGAAGAGGTCAACCAGCAGTTGCTCAGCATGGCCGCGCAGGAAGGCGGCCTCATTTCCATGACCGATGGCACGCCAACCCTTCTGAGTGCCATGCGTGCGGGCGGCGCGGCCGTGTACCACAGCCAGCGGTGGTGGCGCGTTGGCCAGACCCCGGATGAATCCCAGCTGGAAGCGCTGGGCAATTGGTTGGTTGACCGGCTTGGTGCGGGCTCGTCAGACAGCCCGATGTATGTCACAGCTTCGCTCGCGACGGACTACCCACCCGGTGCCACCTTTGCCGACGTTGCCAGTGGTCTGATGGCTGCGCCGCTGTCGCGCAGCGGCCAAAGTCTAATGATTTGGTTTCGCCCCGAGGTAAAAAAGACGGTGAACTGGGGCGGTAACCCGCATGACAAGCCGATGGTGCCCGGGCCCAACGGCCCGCGTTTGATGCCACGGCGCAGCTTCGCGCTGTTCAGCGAATCGGTGCATCAGCAATCCACGCCGTGGCTGCAGGTGGAGGTGGATGCGGCAGCACGGTTGCGGGCGTCGATCATGGAACTGGCCATCGTTCGCGCTGAGCCGCTGACGGGGCTCAAAGTCAACCTGGCACGCAGCAATCAAGAGCGGGACACCGTCGCCTACGTGGCCAGCCAGGATTTGGCGGAGCCGCTGCGTGGCATCCACGAATACGCCCACCAATTGATGCAAGCAGCACCCGCCAACGAAGAGGAAAAGCGCAAGCTCGATGGCCTGATGCGCCTGACCTTGCGGCTGGACAGCCTGCTCGATTCGCTGTTGTATTTTTCGCGCGTAGGCCGCGAAGAGCTGACGCTGGAAAAAGTTGATTTGAACGAAGTCCTTTCCGAGGCGATAGAGATGGTCGGCTCCCGAGCGGGTGCCAGCAGCACGCAGATCATCGCGCCGCGCCCTCTGCCGCATGTCCTGTGTGATGGTGTGCGGGTTCGCGAAGTGCTGGTCAACCTGCTGTCCAATGCGCTGAAGTACAACGACAAAACCATCAAGCGGGTTGAAGTCGGCTACATCGAAGCAGGGGAAGAAGCAGCGCTTCGCAGCACTTTTCCTGCCGCCACCCAGGGGCAGACGGTTTATTACGTCCGTGACAACGGCATCGGCATCTCGCCGCTCCACTTCGATCAGGTGTTCCAGATGTTCAAACGCCTGCATGGCCGCGACGAGTACGGCGGGGGCACCGGCGCGGGTCTGACCATTGTGCGTAAACTCGTTCAGCGGCACCGAGGCCTGGTGTGGCCGACGTCGGCGCTGGGTGAAGGCGCTACTTTTTTCTTTACCTTGAGTCGCCAAAACCGCGTTTCTTAGTACCTCGCATGGCTTAGTTGAGTATTTTGAGACATTCTTTATCAAAGTGCTCGCAACGGATGCGCACCCGCAGCCCACGGGCTCACAAAAAACGGCTTGACCATCGCGTCGGTCACCTCCTCAATCGCCGCTGGGCTCCAGTGCGGGGTGCGGTCTTTGTGGATGGCTTGGGCGCGGATGCCTTCCACGGTTTCGCTTTGCTCGGGGAGTTTATTGAGGTGCTTGGGGTTGAAGCAATGGTGAACCAAGTCGCGCTCCATGCGCAGGTCGTCAGCGAGCGTCATGCTGCGAGCGCGGCGGATTTGTTCCAGGGTGACGTGGAGCATCAGCGGCGATTTGTGACGCAGACGGGTCAGCGTCTCCTGCGCCCAGGCGCTGGTGTCGGCTTGCAGCGCAGCGATGATGTCAGAGACACTATTTTTTGAGAAGATGGGATCAATCAAACTCCTGGCTCTCGTTAAGTGGTCTTTGCTTGCTACGGCGTTTGAAAGCATCAGTTTCTGAATCGACACGTGAATCGACACGTCGTCAGTTTGCTTCAACGCACTCAAGGCCTGCCACAGCAAGGGCAGATTTTGTGAATCAACCACCACATCCGCCAGCCCAAACGCTACGGCGTCATTTGGTGCGACCATCTCTCCGCCCAAGCCCAACCATTCGCCGATGAAGCCGGGGCAGCGGCTTAAAAAGTAGCCGCCACCGACATCGGGGAACAGGCCGATTTGCGTTTCGGGCATCGCCATCTTGGTTTGCTCGGTGACGATGCGCATCGACATGCCTTGCGCCAAGCCCATGCCGCCGCCCATGACGATGCCGTCCATGAAGGCGATGGTCGGCTTGCCGTAGTGGTGGATCAAATGGTTGAGGGCGTATTCCTCGGTAAAGAAATCTTCCAGCGCCGCATCGCCCGAAAGTGCCGCCTGATGGAAGAAGCGAATATCGCCACCTGCGCAGAACGCGCCAAACGGCCCAGCTTTGCTGACACCGCGCATCGCGACGGCGTGGATGGCGTCATTGTCCCGCCATGCCTTCAACGTCTGCGTGATGCTGCGAATCATGCCCAGCGAGAGGGCATTGAGCGCCGCGGGTCGGTTCAGGGTGATGCAGCCGACGTGGCCGATGATTTCGGCGAGGACTTCGTGGCTGGTGTTTTCTTTTTCTGGATTGGAAAGTGACATGAATGAGAGGACAGTTAAGTTGCCTAGGCCATGAAGCCTAGGTTTCTTACAGTGTAATTCCCCAAATTCGGTAGCACCGTGGTCAGCTCCGAATTGCTCACGCCAAACCAGTTGCCGACCGTCGCTGCAAACTGATCCACCGCAATGCTGGGCAGCAGGCGGCCTTGGCCTACGTCGTCTGCGCCGTTGTTGGCGATAGCGTTAGCGCTGCCGATAAAGGACTTGCCTTTGACCGCGCCGCCGACCACAAAATGCATGCTGCCCCAACCGTGGTCGGAGCCGTCGCCATCGCTGGTGAGGGTGCGGCCAAAGTCGGATGCGGTGAAGGCGGTGACCTCGTTGGCCACGCCAAGCTCTACCGTGGCGGCATGAAACGCCGCGAGTGCGGGGCCAACTTGAGCAAGCAAGCCAGGGTGCTCGGCGACGAGGTTGTCATGCGTGTCAAACCCGCCGAGCGAGACGAAAAAGACCTGGCGCCTGGCCCCGGTGCTGGCGCGCGCCTTGATCATCCGCGCCACCATGGCGAGCTGCGAGGCCAGGCCGTTGTTGGCAGGGAACGGTGTGGCGATGGGCGTGATGCCGCCCAGCGCGGACGTGAGCTGCACATCGGCTTCAATCGATCGCTTCATGATGCGCGCGTGCTCGGCCTCGTAAAGGTGGGTGCGCGAGCTGGTGACCAGTGCACGCAGCGCGTCCGAACACGCCTGCGAGCCAAACAGCGGGGTCTTCAGCCCACTTAGAGGCACCGAGCCATTGGGCGTAACCTGGTATTGCACGGCTGAGTTGCCCGATAAATACACTGCATTGCCCGTGACACCGACGCAGGTGAACGTGGCGTTGCCGTTGCTCGCGGCAAATAAATCGCCCATGCGCCCGCCCCATCCCGTCGTCGCCCCTTCAGCCAGCGATGATTGCCAGACCGATTGCTGATCGTTGTGCGAGAACAGCTTGGGCGGCAGGCGCACGGATTTGTTGAGGTAGGCAGTTTTTGAGGTGGGCTCAACCAGCGTGCCGATGTTGAGCAGCACGGCCATTTGGCCCGCGTCAAAAATGGGTACTAACGATGCAAGCTCGGGTGCGACAGCATATTGCCGCCCTCCCCCTAGCGCCGCAGCCGGGTTCAGCAGCGTGCTGGCGAGTGACGCGCGCGGCGTCGCGATCACCGGGCGCTGCGCGGTGTACAGCGCATGGCTGGCCGCGTCATACGGCACGAGGGTGTTGGCGTAGTCATTGCCGCCATACAAAAACACGCAGACCAGCGCCTTGTAGCCCGTGGCATCGGCGGCAGCAGCTTCACCCAAGGCAGCGAGGTTGATGGCGAATGGCGTTGCCGCACCGGCAAGTGACAGGGCGCTGGCGCGCTTCAAGAATTCTCGGCGAGAGGCGTGGTGGTTGATGTTCATGTTCATGTTCATGTTGTGCCTCATTTTTGGGTGATGTATTCGGGCGCGGCCACGACCAGCGTCAGCGCGGCGTACAGGCGGTTGAGCTGGCCTGCGGGCGTGGCAACGGCAATCGAGTCCAGCGCAGACTTCAACAGCGCGAGTGTCGCGGCAGACAGTTGCCCGGCCGCCAGCAGCACGTTGAGTTCCGCGAGTAGCGCCGCCGAGTCGTTCGTCAGCGCCAGCAGAGCCGAGTAGTCGCGCGTGATGCCCGAGGCCGTGCCCAGGTTGCCTGTGCCGCCAATTACTTGCTGCATGTAGTTCACATAGCCAGCTACCGAGGTCTCGTTGGTGATCTGAAGCTCGGGCACGGTGCGGCCCCCTAATGCACTGCTGGAAGGCACGTAGCCGGGCCGAAAGAAGTTGAAAACCGAAGGCGCATTCATCGGGCTTTGACCCAGGCGGGTGGCGGGG
>JANNFW010000652.1:0-6033 GCA_031380235.1 Rhodoferax sp.
CTGTGGGCGCGCAAGAGCCGCGAGCAGCGCCCCAAGCTACACCGCGCCTTCGGCTACGCCTGGGTCACGCTGATGTTGATCACCGCCATCTCGGCGATGTTCATCACCGGTGGCCCCGGCCCGCGACTGGCAGGTTTTGGCCTGATCCACCTGCTGGTGCCGGTCACGCTGTTTGGCCTGTTTGGCGCCTTCTGGTTTCTGTTCAAAGGCAACATCAACGGTCACCGCAAGACCATGCAAAACCTGTACATCGGCGCTTGCCTGGTGGCTGGTGGCTTCACGCTGCTGCCCGGTCGCTACCTGGGCGACTTGGTCTTCCACCAGTGGCTGGGCCTGGTTTAGTGGCGATTCGCATGAAAATTAACCTGCAAGTTAATTTAATCGTAGAAATCTGATTTTTGACCAAGTTCATAGCGAAAAAGCACTTTAGCTCTCGAATAATATAGATTTATTGCTATTATTTTCATATCACCTCGTCAACCTTAGGAGAACCCCATGTCCCAGCACCGCATCCTCAAATCACTCGCCTTGATGGCCGCCTTCACGCCGGCCCTCGCACCTTCCGTCTCCCATGCGCAAACCGGGATGATGGAGCTCAAAGGTGCCATGCCGATCACGGTCGTCTACCCGACCGCAGCCACGGCCTCGGTGCAAGCGCTCGGCCCGTTTCAAATCAAGGCAGCGCTGGGTGCTGCACCGGCCAAGGGCAATGGCCGCTTGATCATCCTGTCGCACGGCACTGCGGGCAGCGCGATCACCAGCTTTGATCTGGCCAGCACGCTTGCGGCGGCAGGCTTCGTCGTCGCATCGCCGGAACACCAGGGCGACAACTGGCGCGACCAAAAACTCGCTGGCCCCGAGAGCTGGAAGCAACGCCCCTTCGAGGTCAGCAAAGCCATCGACGCGGTGATGGCCGACCCGCGCTTTGCGCCATTGCTGGACGCGACAAAAGTCGGCGTGCACGGCATGTCGGCCGGTGGCGTGAGCGCGCTCGCCCAAGCGGGCGGCCAGTGGAGCATGGCGAGCCTGGTGCGGCACTGCGGGGCGAACTTGAAGGCCGATGCCGGGTTTTGCCTGTTTGGCCTGCGCACCGCTGAGGAGCGCGAGAAGCGGGCGCAGAGCTATGGCGATACCCGCAATCTGCCCGCATCGCTTGAAACACTGGAGCCTGCGCAACGTGACGCACGCATCGCCGCTGTCGCCTTGAGTGTGCCCGTCACCGCCATCTTCACAGAGGAGAGCCTGGCCGCCATCCGCATTCCGGTCGGCATCGTCGAAGCGACTGAAGATGACGTGTTGCTGCCGCGCTTTCACTCCAGCCGGGTGCTCAAAGTTTGCGGCAGTTGCAAGGCCATCGACATACTGGCTGGTGCCAACCATTTCGACGTGCTGTCGCCCTGGCCCGAAGCGATTGGGCAAGCCATGGCCGCTCAGGGTGGTGGTGCTGACCGTGTCAATTCAGGTAGCAAATTTGACCGCACGCGCTTGCCCGCAAGCTATCAGCGCATCGCTGCGTTCTTTCAACAGACCTTGGGTATCACACCCTGATCTCACCGTCATCACCACCAGGAAACCATCATGCTGATTCAACTCATCACACAACACCCCGAAGCGCTGGGCACCATTGTCCAAAAGACGCCCGCGTGGGTTTGGGGCCTGCTCGTCGCGCTCTTGGCGTTAGGGCTCAGCCAGCTCTTTGACCGCAAACTGACCCGGCGGCGTGTCATCATCATCCCGATTGCAATGCTGGGCCTGGCGCTCTACGGCATCTTCTCGGCGTTTGGCAACGGTGCGCAAATGGGCGCTGCGATGTTGGTCTGGCTGATTGCCGTTGCCGCCAGCACCGGCTTGATGCTTTGCTTGCCAGCACCCGCCGGTACAGCTTATGACGCGCACGACGGCCAATTTTCTGTGCGGGGCAGCGTTGTGCCCCTGCTGCTGATTCTGGGCATCTTCCTGATCAAATACATGGTTGGCGTTGAACTTGCGATGCAACCCGCGCAAGCCCACGACGCTTCGTTTGCGTTGCCCATTACCCTGATGTATGGTGCGTTCAACGGCATCTTTGCGGGCCGTGCGCTACGGTTGCTGCGGCTGGCGCAGCCTCTGACCCTAAAATTGAACCCGACATGAACACACCTCTTTCGCCCGATGAAGTCGACAAACTCGCCCGCAAACGCGCGGGTGCCAAGCTGGGCTGGTACATCCATGCGACGGTCTACGTGCTGGTGAACCTGTTTTTGTTCGCTGCGTCCCACTACGCTTTTGGCACCCGCAACTGGTCTGTGGCACCACTTCTGGGCTGGGGTCTGGGGCTGGCGCTGCATGGCCTGTCGGTGTGGTTTCTGGGAGCGGGTGGCGGCTTGCGCGAGCGCATGGTGCAGCGGGAGCGCGATCAAATCAAGCAGCAGCAAGAGCGCCGCTAACGCGCTCATGCCGCGCCGCTTACACACCGCATCCACCCCACATCATGAAGATCGACTGGATCGACAAGCTGCGGGTCTTGCTGCAGACCATGGCTTTCTGCCTGGCCATCGCGGCCATCCAGTTTGCGTTTCGGCCTGACACCGACTACACCGTGCCGCTGGTTTTCTCGTTGTGTATCGGCCTATCCACCTGGGCATTGATTGACTTTGGGCGCCACCTGTTTCCATCGTCCGCAGACACGGGCTGGCCTCAAGGGCCAATGGTGGTGATTTTTCCGATGGCATGCATCGTCGTGGGCTACGTGTTGGGAACACTGGTTGCTGACCGCTGGTTTGGTGTTTCCTCGTGGACTGCGCAGGCCCTGCCGCACATGCGCTACTCGATTCTTGTCACCTTGCTGGCCAGCGTTGCCATCAGCTTCTACTTCTACACGAAGGGGAAAGGTTCGTACCTTGAGGCGAAGATGGCCGAGTCCAAAGCCCACGCCAGCGAAGCCAAGCTCAAGCTGCTGGAGACCCAAATCGAGCCGCACATGCTGTTCAACACGCTGGCCAATCTTCGTGCGTTGATCACCACCGACCCTGCGGCTGCAGTGCAAATGCTGGACCGCATGAACGACTACCTGCGCGCCACGCTCAACGCCTCGCGCGCCACGATGCACCCGCTGCAAACCGAGTTTGACCGCCTGCGTGACTACCTCGAATTGATGGCGGTGCGCATGGGGCCGCGCTTGCAGTTCACGCTGGAATTGCCTGATGACATTGCGTCAAAGAGCGTGCCCACCCTGCTCTTGCAACCGCTGGTGGAGAACAGCATCAAGCATGGCCTGGAGCCGCAGGTGGCAGGCGGCAGCATCACCGTGCAAGCACGGGTGGCGGCCGGCTTGTTGCTGCTCGAAGTTGCCGACACGGGCGTGGGCTTGGGAGCCTCAAACAATCCCAAAACAGAGGGTGGCTTTGGCATGGCTCAAGTGCGCGAGCGCTTGGCCACCGCGTATGGCGCAGCGGCAACCGTAACGACAGCAGGCAATTTGCCGACAGGCACGCGCATCACCATCACGCTACCTTTGAAAAACAGCACGCCATGAACGCCACCGCCCTGATCGCCGAAGACGAGCCGCTGCTGGCCGCAGCCCTCAAAGCCGAGCTTGCCACGGCGTGGCCCGGTCTACAGATTGTGGCTACCGTGGGCGATGGCGCATCTGCCGTGCGCGACGCCCTGGCGCGCCAGCCCGACGTGCTGTTTTTCGACATCCAAATGCCCGGCATGAGCGGGCTGGATGCGGCGCTCACGCTGGTCGATGTGTGGCCAGACAAACCCTTCCCCGCGCTGGTATTTGTGACAGCGTATGACCAGTACGCGCTGCAAGCGTTTGAGGCGCAGGCCATCGACTACGTGCTCAAGCCAGTGCAAGCCGCCCGGTTGGCAAAGACGGTGTCAAAAGTGCAATCAGCGCTGGCCAACCGTCTGCATGATGCGGCCAACATGGATGAAACAGTGGCGCAACTTCGTGGCTTGATCGCTCCCGCTGCCACGTCTGCCATCGCCCCGCTGAAGATGATTCAGGCCAGTGTGGGCAGCACGATTCGCATGGTGCCGATTGAAGAAGTGCTGTTTTTTGAAGCGGCTGACAAGTACGTGCGCGTGCTCACCGCCCAGCATGAGTATTTGATCCGCACCCCGCTCAAAGAACTCACGGCGCAGCTCGATGCACAATCGTTCTGGCAGATTCATCGGGGCACTATCGTGCGTGCCAGCAGCATCGAAGCGGTCAACCGCGATGAATCCGGTAAGCTGTGGCTGAACCTGCGCGGCCTACCGCAAAAAATTGCGGTGAGCCGTTTGTACGCGCATCTGTTCAAGGCGATGTAGCCCGATCAATGATGATTGCGCCCTTTGTCATCGCTGAAGCCTTGGCCTGAGACCCGCACCGCAACCCGAGGTCCGTCGCCATGGTGGCGATTGCCATGACCCTGATGCCAACCGTTGTGCCTAGGGTGATGTTTGCCGTAGTAAACCACCTGCGGCGCGCCATAGTAAACGGGCGCGGGCTGCGTGTAATAAATCGGCTGGGGCCGCACGTAAACCGCCTGGGGCTGCTGGTAAACGACTTGGGGCTGTTGGTAGACGAATTGAGGCTGCTGATAAACCACTTGCGGCTGTTGATAGACAACCTGTGGCTGCTGATAGATCACCTGCGGTTGCGGATAGACCACGATCGGCCGCTGGTAAATCACAGGCGGCGCATTTTGCACACCCACTTGAATGCCGGGTGACGATACCCCCACCGACCAATAAACTCCGTTGGCGCTGGCAGGGTTGCTGGCAAAAAGCGCCACCAATCCCAGGGTGATGCCGACTGCTGAGTACATCGAACGTCTCGTTTTCATGGGAGGCTCCTTCTTCGCTTTGAGCGACTGCGGGGGGCCAATCAACGTGCCCCTGCCTAGATTAACGCGTCAGCGGGGGATTCGTGTACGCGCCGCCAGGTGAAGTACGTTGCCAGACGTAACGGTGAACTCTGCGACTTAACCTGTCAACACCTAAAATCAAGCAATGACTGCCCCTGAAAACCTCTCCAAACCCAGCAACTTCCTGCGCCAGATCATTGAAAACGACTTGGAAAAAGGCACTTATGCCCAGCGCCGCTGGGCTGGCAGCCCCGGCGATGCCGCCCATCACGCCAAGGGCCAACCCGACCTCGCCAAAATCCGCACCCGCTTCCCGCCCGAGCCCAACGGCTACCTGCACATTGGCCACGCCAAAAGCATCTGCCTGAATTTTGGCCTGGCGCGCGACTACGGCGGCGTGTGCCACCTGCGCTTTGACGACACCAACCCCGAAAAAGAAGACAGCGAGTACGTCAACGCCATCATCGACACCGTAAAGTGGCTCGGCTTTGACTGGAATGGTGCCAAAGACGCAGCGCCCTACCACGCCAGCGACTACTTCGGCTTCATGTACCGCGCCGCCGAATACTAGATTGAAGCTGGCTTAGCCTATGTGGACGAGCAAACCGTCGAGCAAATGCGCCTGAACCGGGGCGACTTTGGCAAGCCCGGCGTCAACAGCCCGTATCGAAGCCGTACGCCCGCCGAAAACCTGGCACGCTTTCGTGAAATGCGTGACGGTCAACACGAAGACGGCTCCATGGTGCTGCGCGCCAAGATCGACATGGCCTCGCCCAACATCAACCTGCGCGACCCAGCCATTTACCGCATTCGCCGCGCCACGCACCACAACACCGGCGACACCTGGTGCATCTACCCGATGTACGCCTACGCGCACCCGATTGAGGATGCGCTGGAGAACATCACCCACAGCATCTGCACGCTCGAATTTGAAGACCAGCGCCCTTGGTACAACTGGCTGCTGGAGCGTTTGATTGAAGGCGGCCTGCTCAGCAGCCCACCGCCGCATCAGTACGAATTTGCCCGCCTCAATTTGACCTACGTCATCACCAGCAAGCGCAAGCTCGCACAACTGGTATACGACCACAAGGTGAGCGGCTGGGACGACCCGCGCATGCCCACCATCGTCGGCCTACAGCGGCGCGGCTACACGCCCGAGGCGCTGCACCTGTTTGCCGAGCGCATCGGTGTGACC
>JANNFW010000687.1:0-1571 GCA_031380235.1 Rhodoferax sp.
GCCGACAGCACCACACCATTGCCGATGTAGCACTTCACACCAGGGCGCATGATGCCGCTGGGGATCAAATTCAGCGCGGTTTTCACGCCCTTGATCACCAGCGTGTGACCCGCGTTGTGCCCACCCTGAAAGCGCACCACACCCTGCGCACTCTCGGTCAGCCAATCGACCAGCTTGCCTTTGCCTTCATCGCCCCACTGCGTGCCGACGACGACAACGTTTCTGCCCTTGTTCATGTATTTCCTGATCTGTCTAAAACTTAAATAACCTGGACGACCCACTGCGCACCAACCTGCGTCAGTTCGCGGTCGCACTGAAACTCATCAACTTCGCTCTCGTGCCCTGGCAGGACGCAGACTACCGTTTCGCCTTGCCCGCGCAATGCCGCAATCGCAGCACGTAAATCGCTGGCTTCACTCCAAGGTGCGCGAATCGCTGCGCGCAACGGCTGCGCAGGTACGGCATCGATCAAGGCCTTCACATCCAAGCTGAAGCCCACAGCGGGCCGGTTGCGGCCAAATACTGCACCTACTTCGTCATACCGACCGCCGCGCGCCAGCGCATCACTGGCTGTCTGCGCGTAGATGGCAAACCGGGCGCCGCTGTAGTAGGCATAGCCGCGCAAATCCGCCAGGTCAAACGTGACCTTGGCACCGTTCAGGTGACTCGCCAACCACTTCAAATTCGACAGCGACTGACTGACCATTGGCGAGAGCGGAAGGTGCTTCTCGGCTTCAAGCAGCACTTTGGCATCGCCATACAACTCCACCAGCGCCAGCAGGCCCTGGCGCGATGACGCGGGCAACTCGCGCGTCAACAACGCCAGTTCACTCGCATCTTTGGCGGCAAGCGCGGCGTGGACGAGGGAAAGCTTCTCCTTGCTGAGTGGCGCGTCTTTGAGCAGCGAATTGACGATACAGGCATCGGCCAAATCAACGCTCAGGCCCTGCACCTGGGCCACTTTGAGGCAATCAAGCGCCAGCAGCAGCGCTTCCAAATCCGCCTCCAGCCCCTTGTGGCCATAAATTTCAGCACCAAACTGCAGCGGCTCGCGCGTAGCATGCGGTTTGTCGGGCCGTGTGTGCAGCACCGGCCCGCAGTAGCACAGGCGAGCAACCCCTTGGCGATTGAGCAAATGCGCATCAATGCGCGCAACCTGCGGCGTGGTGTCAGCACGCAAGCCCATCATGCGGCCCGAAAGTTGATCCACCAGTTTGAAAGTTTGAAGATCGAGCGCCTCGCCCGTGCCGGTCAAAAGCGACTCAAGGTGCTCCAACAGCGGCGGCATCACCAACTCATAACCATAGCAGCGCGCCATGTCCAGCAAACTGCGGCGCAGTTCTTCGATGTGGCGGGCTTGGGACGGCAAGACGTCGGCAATATGATCCGGCAGAACCCAGGCTGACATGAAATTTGGGAGGCTGTTAAAAACGATATTCTACCGGGCGGGATAGCTCGGCGAACTACCGATAGGCCTACCGATCAGCCTGTTTCATGCCGTCCGATTCAGGAAAATCGAATGTTGCGCGAACTTTGCTGTCGGCCGCTATCCAATGTGACTGCACAAGCTG
>JANNFW010000693.1:0-2097 GCA_031380235.1 Rhodoferax sp.
GTACCCCACAACGCGGTGGCGGCGAGTTCTTCGTTCACGCCCGGCTGGAAGATGATGTTTTGCGCCTTGAGGTATTTTTCAGCCTTCCACAGCGCCTGGTCATAGCCGCCCAGCGGCGAGCCGCGGTAGCCGCTGATGAAACCAGCGGTGTTTTTGCCAGCGAGCTGGTCGCGCAGGCGTTGCAGCATCGGCAGCTTGACCAAGGCCTGCACGCCGCTCATGAAAGCGCGGCCATAGTCAAGGCTGTATTTGTCATCCAGCGTAACCGTCTCAAGTGCGCGGCGGATGTGTTCGGGTAGCGGTGCGTTCATCGGAAGGGGTTCTCCAAGTAGCTGTAAATGCCTTGTGGGCAGGTGGTTGGCTGCTGAATTCACACGCAGGGTTTGCGCAGTGCGCCAGCAGACTCCCCAAGTGTATTGCGGGCTTAGGATTTCGTCAGGGCTTTCTGAGAGCGGGCTGCGTCACAGGCCATATTACTATGAATTATATAGCTACTTATGCATACTATACGAGAGCTAAAGGGCGAAATAATTCATATTTTTGACGATTTTGCGATTTCGATCTAAAAATCAACCTGCAAGTTAATTTTTACAACTGGTGCGCCGAAGCATGAAGTTACTTCGGCCACAGCACCCACAGCTTCAGCGGCTGCTTCACCCGCCCGGCCAGCTCGCCCGCCTCCAGCCCTGAGCCGACAAAATAATCGGCCCGCACCGCACCCACGATGGCGCTGCCGGTGTCTTGCGCCATCACCAATCGTTGCAGATTGACCTGCGGCCCGCTGGATGCGAGCCAGACGGGCGTGCCGTACGGGATGCTGCCGGGGTCTATTGCGATGGAGCGACCCGCAGTCAGCGCCACGCCCTGCGCACCTTTGGGGCCAAGGGACGAATCACCCTGCGGCAACGGCTCTTCGCGGAAGAACACAGTGCGCGGGTTGCTCCAGATCATCTCCTGCACACGCTTGGGGTTTTGCAGCGTCCAGGCTTTGATGCCCGGCCAGGTCGCATCCTTGATCGCGCCTTGGTCGAGCAGCCAGCGGCCCACACTTTTGTAGGGCTGGTCGTTGGTGCCCGCGTACGCCACGCGCGTGGTGATTTTGGAGCCGTCGGGCTGGGTGATGCGCAGGCGGCCGGAGCCTTGAATTTGCAGCACCAAGGCATCGACCGGGTCGGCCAGATAAGCGATCTCGCGGCCTTTGAGCGCAGCTTGCGCGGCGGGCAGGGTGTCGATCTCCTGGCGCGTGTACCACGGCTTTTTCTGCGCGAGGCTCACGGGCGGCTGGTAAAGCGGCACTTTGAAGTTCGCGTCGGGCGTGCGCGCTGCTTCGAGCACGGGTTCGTAATAGGCGGTGAGCAGGCCTTCACTGGCCTGTGCTTGGGATGTCTGCAAGGGATCTACGCGATACGGCTGCAGGCTGCGCATGAGCCACTGGCGCTGCTCGTCAAGTGTGGCGATGCTCAACCGACGAACCTCGCCACACAGCGCCACCCAGGGCACAAGCGGCCTCTCGCAGCTTTTAAGCCACGCGTTCCAGGCCTCGTGCAACGGGTCGTCGGCAAAGCCCGGCAGGTCCGCCCAGCGCACGGCGACCCAGCGGCTTTTGGCTTGCGTGATGGCAGGGCGTGATGGGGCGACTTCGTCATCCACCGCAGGTGTACCGGATACCGTGGGGGCCGTGGGAGCCTGCGCAGTGGGTGGTGTTTGCGCGATGGGCGGGCTTTGCAGGGCCACCGAGCCACAGGCCACCAGCGTTCCTACAATCAACGCCATCGTGATCGACTGAAAGACCGCCAACATGACGCTGCTATTGCTCGAAGCCCTGGGTGCCATGGTGATCCTGGTATTAATTGTGTGGTGGACCATGTTCTCGGGTCGCAAAAACGGCGAACTCAAAAGCCGGGAGCCGGTAGATGACGTGTCTAAAAAACCACCGGCAGAGTGATTTTCGTTAAAAATAAACCTGGAGGTTAATTTATTTGTCAAAATCGGTAAATTGGCTGATTTTGTGAATGAAACAATGCTCTGGCTCTCGTATCCTGTGCATAAACAGCTACTTATTATATAGCAATCTACTTCGTTTGCACCAAATTGACG
>JANNFW010000756.1:0-3676 GCA_031380235.1 Rhodoferax sp.
TCCGCCATCACCAACAGCGCGCCGCCGATCCCCGAGTTCAACAACACCGAATCGCGCCTGATCTACATCCGCTGGTTGGTCGCCCAAAGCGAGCGGCTGCGCAAAAGAAAGCCCGACAGTGATGCTCGCCGCGAGTTTTTGCAAACCGTTTGGTACGAGGCCCGTCGCGCCGGGCTGGATGTGGCCCTGGTGCTGGGTCTGATTCAGGTCGAGAGTGCGTTTCGCAAATATGCCGTAAGCCCCGTGGGTGCGCGCGGCTACATGCAGGTGATGCCGTTTTGGACGCGGGTTTTGGCCGATGGGGATGCCGCCAAACTCTTTCACATGCAGACCAACCTGCGTTTTGGCTGCGTCATCATGCGCCACTACCTGGATCGTGAAAAAGGCGACTTGTTTCTTGCCTTGGGCCGCTACAACGGCTCACGCGGCAAAGCGCCGTACCCCAATGCAGTGCTGGGGGCGAAACGGCAATGGGAAGTGGGTGACGTTGTAAAGAGGTGATGCCAAGCGGCATTTGAGTCCGCGACGATAGCTATAGTAAATATAGCTATCTATGCATGTTATACGAGAGCTAGAAGGCTAAAACACTATAAATTTGCCTTCAGAACACCGGAAACCTGCCAAAACCAACCAAGAAGGCCTAAATTTACTACATTTGTGGTAAATCAAGGCCAGTTTTGCGACTTCAGTGCGTCGTGGCCGTCAACACCGTTTGCAGCTCGCCCGACTCGTACATCTCCATCATGATGTCCGAGCCGCCGATGAACTCGCCCTTCACATACAACTGCGGAATCGTCGGCCAGTTGCTGTAGTCCTTGATCCCCGCGCGGATTTCAGCGTCTTCCAGCACGTTGACGGTCGTCAGCGTCTTGGTCTCCACCCCGCAAGCCTTCAAAATCTGAATCGCCCGCCCCGAAAACCCGCACTGCGGAAAGTTGGCGTTGCCCTTCATGAACAGCACCACAGGGCTGCCCTTCACCAATTCATCAATACGTTGTTGTGTGTCGCTCATTGAAACGCTCCTGTATGTCAATCTCCGATTATTTCACTTTTGACCGCTGCTTGGGCGGGACGGTAGATTTGAATTCAAATCCTGCCCACAATCCCATCCAGCAGCCCCATCAACTCCTCAGGCACCGTGATATGCGGGTTATGACTCGCATCCATCTCAAAATACGTCCAACCCTCTTCAGTGCGCGCGCGATCTGCAAACTGCCGAAACACATCGCCAGGGCCAAACTGGTTGCAGTAGATGTAGCTCTTGGGCAGCGTATCGACTGCGCCGGTGAGGATGATCGGTTGCTCCCAGGTTTTTAACGGCTGTATCACGCGCCTTGGCATCGACCAGGCGACATCTTCGGGGCTTGTGTCGCTCGGTAGCGGGTTGGCGGGGATGCGCCAGCCGTCGCCTTGCGTGCGCACGCCGTCGAGTACGCGCCTGCGGTTGTCGGCAGGGGTGAGCGACAGCAGCGAGTCGCCATGGCGGGGCACAAACGCATCGAGGTAGACGAGGTGGGTGATTCGCTCTGCCGCGCGGTCTGCCACACCGGTGGCGACCATGCCGCCATAGCTGTGGCCGATCAAGATCACGTTGTGCAAATCTTCAAACTCCAGCACGTTCAGGATATCGGTGATGTGCGTATTCAGGTCGATGCCCGCATGCGCCAAGTGCGAGCGCTCGCCGATTCCCGTGTACGTGGGCGTGATGAGCGTGTGGCCCAGCGCGCGCATCAGCGGGTGCATCTTTTTCCAGGCCCAGCCTGCGCTCCACGCACCGTGGGCTACAACGAAGGTGGTCATGTGTGCCTTTCAGATTTCAGTTCGCCGCGCTCCAACGTGAGGGTGGTGCAATCCACTCTGTCGAGGAGCGAGCGGTTGGACTCGGTAATCACCACGCACAAGTCGGGGCGGATGAGATGCAGTTGACTTAAGGCTTCTGCATACTGACGCGCCAGTGTCGGGGCCAGGCCCTGAAACGGCTCGTCCAGCAGCAGCACGTGCGTGCCTACCATCAGTGCGCGGGTCAGAGCCGCCATCTTGCCTTGTCCGCCCGACAAAGCCGAGGCGGAGCGGGCCAGCATTGGCTCGATCAACGGCACGGCGGCAACGGCTTGCTGCACGCGCGCGTCAATTTGCGCAGCGGGCAGGCCGATGGATTCGCACGGCAGGCGCAGGTTCTCCGCCACCGTCATGGTGGGGAACAGGATGCGCTCTTCGGGCGCATAGCCGATGCCGCGTGCAGCTCGGGTGTGGGGCGGCTCGGCCAGCAAGTCGGTGCCGCCCAAGTGAATGGTTCCGCTTCGCACGGTGGTGAAGCCCATGAGGGTTCTGAGCAGCGTCGTTTTACCTGCGCCATTGCGACCCAGGATCGCGTAGATCGCGCCAGATTTGAACTCTGCCGAGATCCCGCGCAGCACGCCAATGCCCGCAATATCGACGACAACATCAAGTAGCTTGAGCATGGTCGTTGCGGTGATGTTGAATCAGTGGCCCAGCACCACGCTGCGCACTTCATCGTTGTTCATCACGGCCTCGGGCGTGCCGTCAGCGGCAATGCGGCCAGATATCCATGCGGCCACGCGGGTGGCGTATTGGGTGACGATGTCGGCATCATGCTCAACGAAGATGGAGGTGACACCGCGCTCATCCAGCGCTTTCATGATGGTGGCCATCAGGCCGTGTTTCTCGTCAGCCGCCACGCCGCTGGTGGGCTCGTCCATGATCAGCAGTTTGGGTTGCAGCACCAGGGCCATCACAATGTCCAACAGCTTGCGGTGGCCCTCGGGCAGGCTGCTGCACAGGTCGTGCTCGCGCTCACGCAGGCCGACCAGGGCCAGGCTTTGGGTGATTTCATCGGCGGGTACGCACGCAGACAAGGGCTTGAACAGGCTAAAGCGCTTCAGCCGTGCGGCGACCGCCAGCTCCACACTCTCGCGCACCGTCTGCTCCAAGAAGAGCTGCGGCAGCTGGAACGAGCGGCCAATGCCCAGTTGCACGATCTGGCGCGGGTGCAAGGCCGTGATGTCTTTGCCGTCAAAACGGATCTCGCCCGCGCTGGGCTTGATGTAGCCCGTCACCATATTGATGAAGGTGGTTTTGCCCGCGCCATTGGCCCCAATCACGGCCAGCCGTTCGCCCGCCTGCAAATCAAAGTCAATGCCATCAGCGGCCACCACGCCACCGAACGACAACGTGAGCCCACGGGTTTGAAGCAGTGAGGTCATGGCAGGCGCTTCTTTGTTGCGGCAAGCCTTGAAAGCCCTGCCACCAGTCCAGAAGGTGCGACAAAAATGAGAATCAACAGCACCACACCAATCACCAGTTGCCAAACGCCTGTGAGCGCGGCAGCGGCAAATAGCTTCAAAAATTCGAAAACACTTGCACCTAAAAATGCACCCACGGGATGCAGCGTGCCGCCCAGCACGGCAATGAAAATGTATTCGCCCGAGCGAACCCAGTAGCCCATCTCCGGTGTCACCAGGCCCTGGATCAACGCGAATATGCCGCCTGAAAATCCGCACAGCGCCGCGCTTGCAACGTAGCCGGTGAAGAAAACGCGCTTGGCTGAAATGCCCAAATACTCAAGCCGCACCTCGTTGGATTTGATGGCGTTCAAGCTGTGGCCCGTGGGCGATGCGTAAAAGCGCGTGATCAACCAGCAGGTCAGCACGACCAA
>JANNFW010000761.1:0-6472 GCA_031380235.1 Rhodoferax sp.
CGCCTGCACCCTGCCAGCGGGCATTGTGGGCGTGACGGACAACATCAAGGTGCGCTCGGTGATTGGTCGGTTTTTGGAGCATTCGCGCGTTTTCTATTTCCGCCACGGTGACGATGAGGCGCTGTACCTGGCCAGTGCCGACTGGATGAACCGTAACATGATGCGCCGCGTGGAGTTGGCGTGGCCCGTGAAAGACCCCGGCTTGCGCCAGCGGATTGTGGATGAGTGCCTGGTCGCGTATTTGCACGACAGCGTGGACAGCTGGAACTTGCGCCCGGACGGAACCTACGAGCAAGCGAGCGCAGGCAAGCGCGGCAAACTCGTCAGTGCCCAGGCGGCGCTGGCTGCGCGCTATGGCGTGATCGCGGACAAGCCCATCATCAACCGCAAAGCCTTGGCATCAAAGAAGTCATGAGAAAGTAGCGATGGAAAAGCGATGGACTTGATCCTCTGGCGACACGCCGAAGCGCAAGAGTTGGGCGACGGCCAAGACGACTTGAAGCGCAACCTCACCAGCCGCGGCGAGAAGCAGGCCGCTCGCATGGCGCACTGGCTGGATCGGCAGTTGCCCGATGGTGCGCGCATTCTCGTCAGCCCCTCGCGGCGCACCGAGCAGACGGCCCAGGCGCTTGAGCGCAAGTTCAAGCTTCGCCCAGAGCTGGCACCCGACGCAACGGTTGCGCAACTGCTGGAGCTGGTGCAGTGGCCGAATGCTAAAAATCCAGTGGTGGTGGTGGGCCATCAACCCACCCTGGGCCAGACCATTGCGCATTTGCTGGGCCTGCCCTTGAGCGAGGTCTCGGTGAAGCGTGGCGCGATCTGGTGGCTGCGCTCGCGCGAGCGTGAGACGGGCGCGCAGACGGTGGTGGTGACGGTTCAGTCACCCGAGGTGATGTAGTTCTTCGAGGCGGACTGGCCGCTTCAGTGATCTGTCAAATATCTGTCAAATTTAGCGACCAGCGAGTCTTCTGCCAAGCCGTCACCTCCTCGTTGAGCAAGTGCGCTGATTGTGGATAGGCTAGTGCCCAGCCTTGCCGCAGCGCCAGCGTCACCTCCTGCGGCCTGGATGCATCGACGATCAGGCGCAGCCCATCGGTATCCGGGTCGCGCCGCGCGTGGCACAGAATCACCGCCAGGCGCAGGCACATCAGTTGCAGGATGAAGACCTCGTCATCAAAATTTACTTCCAACTTGCGCAGCTTGCCGCGATGCCCCAGCACCAGCAGGCTCAGGCGATGCAATTGCGACAGCACGAGGCCCACCACGTCAGCATTCTCCAAGATGTAGGCGCCATGCTTGTGGTAGTCGCTGTGCGATATCTGGGTGCCGATTTCATGCAGTTGGGCTGCCCAGTCGAGCTTGCGCAGCCGCGCGTGCCGGTCTGCATCAGACAGCTGTGGCTGGGCCGCTTGCACCTGCGAGAAAAAGTAGGTGGCGACGCGGGCGACGCGGGCGGCTTGCGGCGCATCCACCGCGAAGCGCGTCGCGAGGCGTTTGATCGACGCAGCGGGCAGGTTGGTCTGGTCGTTCTGGTTGCCCATCAGGTCACAAATGAGGCCGTGACGCAGGCCCCCACTGGCCAACTTGAGGTGGTCAATTTGCAGCAGGTCAAACACCGCACGAAGAATGCTCAAGCCCCCGCCAATGATCGGGCGACGGTCATCCTTCATGCCCGCCAGGCGCAGGCGATCTGCGCTGTGAGCATCCAGCAGGGTTTGCAGCATCCAGTCCAAGCCCTCCTTGCTCACCGAGCCTGAAGGCCACCCCGCTGCCGTCAAAACGTCGCCCACTGCACCCACTGTACCGGCCGAGCCATAGGCCACATCCCAGGTGTCTTTCTGATGCGTGTTGAGCGCTTCATCCAATACGGCTTTGGCGGCAATCTCGGCCATCTGAAATGCATTGGCGGTGAACTGGCCTTGTGGAAAGTAGCGTGATGACCAGGCGATGCTGCCCACGCGGTACGACTCCATCACTGTCGGCTCCACGCCCTGGCCCAAGATCAGCTCGGTCGACCTGCCGCCAATGTCCAACACCAATCGGCGCTCGTTGGAGGGCACCAGCAGTTGCGCCACGCCCTGGTAAATCAGCCGGGCTTCTTCGCGGCCTGAGATCACATCGATAGGAAAGCCCAGCACCTTGTTGGCCTGGCGTAAAAAGTCATCGCGATTGCGCGCCTCACGCAGCGTTTGCGTGGCTACCGCGCGTACCTCGGTGCTTTTGAAACCGGCCAGCCGCTCGCCAAAACGGGCCAGGCACTCCAACCCGCGCTGCATGGCGGCAGGCGTTAGATTGCGGTTCTCATCCAGCCCACCGCCCTGGCGCACGGTCTCTTTCAGGTATTCGCTGCGAAGGTATTGGCCGTGATCTACATGACCGATTTCAAGGCGGAAACTGTTCGATCCCAAATCGACTGCTGCGAGGCGGGTGGCATGTTGCATGGGCGGTTTGGCGGTGACTTGTGGATGCTTGAGAGCATAGCACTGGCTCTTTACAAGCTCGAAAGCCGACGAGGTCAATTGACAGAAAAAGTAACCTGGAAGTTAATTTATCCAAAGAATTGGCTGATTTTTTGATATTTATCAGTCTTTTATGCTTCTAGCTCTCGTATATCATGCGTAATAAGCTATGCAATAAATAGCGTCTATGATTACAGTAATTTTTGAATACGCCACCCGTATTCATCCGCTTCATGCCGTGGGATGGCCTTGCGCATTTAAGGGCAGGGCATGTGGCTGCTGCACCTCCTCAATCGTGCGGCGCAGCACCTGCTCAAAGCGCAGCACCACCTGCTCCCAATCCAGCGCGGCAACACGCCTGCGCGCGCGTTCGCCCATGTACTGCAGCCATTGGCGTTTGCCCACCAGGCTGGCGGCCGTGTCGACAAACGCCGCACTGTTGCCAAAGCGAATCAGCAAGCCGTTTTCGCCCGAGGTAATCAGCTCCGAAGCGGCGGCATGGTCGAAAGCCAACACCGGCAAACCGCTGGCCATGGCTTCCACGGTGACGTTGCCAAAGGTCTCGGTCAAGCTCGGGAAGATGAATAAATCTGCCGAGGCATAGTGCTTCGCCAAGTCCTCACCACGGCGTTGCCCGGCAAACACGGCGTAAGGCATGCGTTGCGCCAGTTCAGCGCGGGCCGGGCCATCGCCCACCACCACAAAGCGCGCGCTGGGGCGGCTGGCCTTGATGCTGGAAAAGCTGGCGACCAGCACGTCCAGGTTTTTCTCCGGGGCCAGTCTGCCAACATACAGCGTCACAAAATCATCTTTGCTCGCACCCCATTGGTTGCGCAGCGCTTCATTGCGTCGCTTCGGGTTGAACAGGCCGACATCAACCCCCCTGCTCACCACTGAGAGCCGCAAAAATCCTGAAGTGGAAAGCTCTTGCCGCAGCGCCTCCGCTGGCACCATGGTGGCTTGCGTGCGGTTGTGAAACTTGCGCAGATAGCCCATGATGGGTCGCTGCAGCCAGCCCACGCCATAGTGCTTGCTGTAGGCATGGAAGTTGGTGCGAAAGTCGGAACACACCGGCAGCTTGAGCAAGCGCGCGGCTTGAAGCGCTGACCAGCCCAGCGGCCCCTCAGTGGCGATGTGCACCACATCGGGCCGCTTGTGGCTCCACAGTCGCACCAGCGCGCGCTTGGATGGCAAGCCCATGCGCAAGTCCGGGTAGCGCGGAATCGGCAGGCCGCGCGTGAAGACCTCGTGAAATTTGTCGGTGAGTTGATCGGAATTTTCTGAATGTTGCCGGGGCCGCACCAGTTGAATCTCGTGATTACGCGCTGCGATGCCGTTCACGATTCGCGCCATGGTGAGTGCCACGCCATTCACTTCGGGCGGGTAGGTTTCGGTCACGAACGCCACGCGCATTGACCGCACGGGCGGTGCAATGTGCTGGACGGTGAAGTCGGGTTCAGCCGTGAAGTCGGGTTCACCGTTGACGGGGGAGATGTTTGTCATTTCGGGATATTGACAGGCCATCAAGTCAATCGCGTGACGGTTGGCTGTACGCCAACAAGAGGTTTCGCGTCACGCTACTTTCACACGACTGCGTCACGATCAGGTCACGCTAGATTTTGTAGCGCATTCACAAACTTGTGAGGAGAACCATGAAAAAGATCCTGGAAGAGCTTGCCGTACAACGCTGGGACGACCATCGCTTTTATCACCACAGCCGCATTAACCAGAGTTTGCATCTGGTGAGCGCTCTGAGTTTTGTAGTGGCTTATGTTCTGCTGCTGGTTGACCCGGCCTGGTCGGCGATTCTCGCGTGGTGTGTTTCGATGACCAGCCGCCAGGCCGGGCATTTTTTCTTTGAGCCGCGCGGTTACGACCATGTCAATAAAGTGAGCGATGCGCACAAAGAGCAGATCAAGGTTGGCTACAACATTCAGCGCAAGATCGTGTTGATGAGCGCTTGGGCGCTGATTCCCGCCATTCTCTGGGGCACGCCGTCTCTGTTCAGCATGATTGAACCCGCTGCCAATTTCTCGGAATTCCTTCATGACGTGGGCATCGGCTGGCTGGCACTCGGGGTCACGGGCCTGCTGTTCAGGGTGGTTCAACTGTGGATTGAGCAGAGCTTGGTGACGGGCCTGGTCTGGGCAATGAAAATTTTGACCGACCCATTTCACGACATCCTGCTCTACTACCGCGCGCCGCTGTACTTGCTGCGTGGCGAGTTGATTGACCCGATGCTTCACGTGCCACTGCGCTGACGTTCAGTTCTCGCCATCACCTGTGAAATCGCTGGTAGATGAACTCGCGAAGAATACCGCGGCGGATGGACTTGTTGGTCAACGCCAGGTCTTCCCACCACCAACCGTCATGCAGCATGTCTTGCGCGGCAGCGACGAACTTTTTGATCACTGCCTTAAAGTCTTCCTCGGTGTAATTCAGGCTGAACACCAAGCGGCCACTGCCCACCCAGCTCAGTGCCAGACCGTGCGCGCGCAAGTAGTACTGCAACATCCAGTTGTAACGCGAGGGGCGTTTGTACAGCACCGTCCAGATGCTGGACAAATGGGCGATTCGCACCGGCAGGCCTGCCTCTGCGAGGGCAGCGTTGAAGCGGCTGGCGCGGTCGCTCCACAGGTCATCCAGCCCCTCGTAAAGATGCTGAACCTCGGGGGTTTCCAGCTTGTCCAGAAAGGCTTTCATCGCGCCCATCACATACGGATGCGCATTGAATGTGCCGCGCGCAAAGCAAATGTCCGCAGGGCGCTCTGGGCGGAAGCGCCTCATCAGGTCAGAGCGCCCACACAACACGCCCACGGGCAGGCCCCCTCCCAGCGTTTTGCCGTAGGTCACCATATCGGCTTTGACGTTGAAGTAAGCCTGCGCGCCGCCCGGTGCAAGTCGGAAGCCGACAAAGATCTCGTCAAGAATCAGCACGATGCCGCGCTCGGTGCACACCGCCCGCAGTTGCTGCAACCACTTCGCATAAGCGGCCCGGTCCACGCCCGCCTTGCGCGAGCTGTCCACCATCGAGCCGTCGCCGGGTGCCCCCGAATTGGGGTGCAGAGCTTGCAGTGGGTTAACCAGCACACAGGCAATATCACGCCGGGTGCGCAGCACATGCAGGCTGCGCGCATCCATATCTTTGAGTGTGTAGGTCTGGCGGGCGGGCAGCGGGTTGCCAGGGCCGGGCTGAACATCGTCCCACCAGCCGTGGTAAGCCCCGCAAAATCGTACGATGTGATTGCGTCGGGTGTGAAAGCGTGCCAGCCGCACGGCCTGCATCACAGCCTCGGTGCCCGACATGTGGAACGAGACTTCATCCAGCCCGGAAATGCGTTGCAGCCGTTGCACGTTCTCCAGCACGCAGGGGTGGTACGAGCCGAGTACCGGGCCCAGTTCGCCTGCGGTTTTTACGGCCTCTTCGATACAACGCTTGTAGAAATCCTGCCCAAACAGGTTCACGCCATACGAGCCCGTCAGGTCATGAAAATGATTGCCGTCCAGGTCTTCCAGCATCACACCGCTGGAGGCGCGAACGAAGCTGGCCGTTTTGAGCCGGCTTTTCAAGTACGGGCTGTATTGAAACGGCACGCGGTAGGACCCGGTGAACTGCAAGTCAGAGATGCCGTGCTTGGCCGCTTCCGTCATCGCCACACTGGTCGGGTAGCGGGCTACAAAAATGACCTCCAGCCGATTCATGCCGGCTTTGCGCTTTTCGACGATGGGCAGAACAGCGCCATCCGACGAAAAGAATTCTTCCTCATCGTAGGCATAGCCCGGAATCAACCCCGCCACGCGCTTGGCCATGCGGGCGTGGCCCGCAAGCGAGCGGTGCTTGGCGCGCGACAGCTCAAGGCGGCGTTTTGCCGGGGGCACCGTCAACGCCAAAGCACCCATTGCCAGTGCCGATAAAAACCAAGTCTCGTCCATATGAATTGCCTGTGATTGAACTGCCCTTCTTATAACCAAGCACTTTGACAAAACCGTGAACACCCAAGCCCTGCGCAAGT